>CAZZBK010000072.1:0-29511 GCA_964652155.1 uncultured Planctomycetaceae bacterium
AAGCCCGGCGGCGGACGGGGTCATAGCCACTGGGGGTTCACCGTCTGGCTCGCCGGCGGCTGAGTCAAAGGTGGCCATGTGCATGGCGCCACCGACGAGTTCGGCTACAAAGCGGTCGAGCAGCGCGTGCACGTCCACGACCTGCACGCGACCATTCTGCACCTGCTGGGCTTCGATCACACGCGGCTCACGTATCGTTACGCGGGGCGCGACTTTCGGCTGACCGACGTGCACGGCAACATCGTCCGCGATATCCTGGCCTGAATCGCGCGCGCACTCCATCGAGCGCCGTCTGCAATCCGAGCGCCGCGCTGAATTGCCTTGCGCGATGAACGAAGCCAACGCGGGGCGTTAACATCCGGTCCGAGACGGACCGGCTCGGGGGCGCGAGCGGCGATCGTTACTCGTCGGTGTCCCAGGCGTTGAGCTGCTGCATGACGTCGCTCCAGGCGAGCGGCACGCTGGGGATCGGCGTCGTGTCGTGTCCGGTGTGGTCGAGTTCGTCGGGCGTGGCGAGCACCTCGCTCACTTCCTGTTCGAGCGTCGCAATCCACTGCGGCACGTCGAGCCCCGAGCCGGTCGGATGTTCGGCGAACTCGCCAATTTCCTGCTCAAGCAAATTGAAGGCGAATGACGGCTGGCCATGTCGCGCTTCGTCGATGGCGGGGCGCACCAGGGCGCGCATCCGGTCGACGGCGAGCGGCCGAACGAACCGTTCGGCCAGCAGGTCGCCGATCGTTGGCAGCCGCATGCCGTACTGGCGGCACAGGTCCTGATACTTTTTCAGATGCCAGTCGGCCACGTCGTTCGTGCGCTGGGCGACCGCGCGGCGCCACAGTTCGGCCGCGGCCATGCGACCGCTGCGCACCAGCTCGTCGTGCGCCAAGCCGACCGGCTTGATTGTCCAGGCGAACCGCTGATAGCTGGCCTTGAGCCGCAAGAAGTCGAGCAGCGTGTAGAGCGCCTCGCCGTGGTCGCTCTGCGTGGTCGTGGTGTTGAAGTCTTTGTACTCGGCGTAGTTCTCGGCCACGGATTCGATGATGAGCGTCAACTGTTCGACGACCTGTGGGCGATTGAGCGGGCCGTCCAGGTTGTCGAGCAGCTTCTGCAAGCCGGGGCTCACGTCGGCTTCGTCGGCGAGCGAGCGGAGGTAGCTGTCGAGACCCTGATGCAAAATGGCGCGGAGGTTGCCGAGGTTGAGCCAGCGTGGCGTGAACAGTTCGGCGCCATATTCCTGGATCAGTTCGACCAGCGGTTGCCAGCGTTGTTTGTCGGAGACCTTTTCCAGGGCCGACAGGCGCAGCGATCGGCTGTGCTTGAGCCACAGCTTGAGCGCCCCTTCGGTGATGAGCTGAATGGCCTCGATCAACTGCTGATCGGAGACACTGGACTCTTGAAGGCGACTGCTGGCCGCGTCGACCAGTCCGTGAATGATCGCCTGGTAGCCCAACTCGAAGAGCCGGTCGAACTCGGTGACGACCCCTTCGCCTTGGGGTCGGTGCTGCTCCATTTCCTGCGACGTGAAGATGAGCTGCCGGGTCTCGTCGAGCAGGCCCAGCCGCGGCAGGCCGCGCATCAGCACGGCCAACAACTGCTGTACCGTGTGCGCGGCAACAATCTGCCGCGGGTCGCCGTTCTTGCTCAGCGGCACATACAACACGGGCTGGCTGAGCAGCTCTTGGCGTAGGGTCGGGAACAACGCGCGGGCCGTCAGGGCGTCGCCACGCAGCAGGGCGCGGAGCAGTTGCGTCGACAGTTGATCCCAGGGGGGCAAATCGGCCTCTTGCTCGCGGCTGTCGATGCTGGCGAGCATGTGCCGCGCCGACTCGGTCATCTCGACGCAGGTGAGCACGACGCGCCCCATGAGCGATTCCTTGATGCGGCGGCGGCGGTCGTATTCGACGAGCGCCTCGTGCGAGCCGCGCGGGTCGGCGATCCGGTAGCTCTCGATCGCGGCCAGCAATTCGAGCAGGCCGCGATGCAGCGTGCGGGCCTGGTCGATCCAGTGCTTGATGGCCTCGACGCGGCCGGCGGGCTGCCCCGCGCCGAGGATGCCGCGGCCGATGGTTCGCACGGCCGCGAGCTGCCACAGTCGGCCGAGCGTGACCAGGTACTGGAGCCGCCGCGCGATGCGCTGCGCTTCGGCGTCGAGTTGGTCTTCGGTCATTTCCGGGCCCGACTCGAGCGTTTCCCCCTCGAAGCCGTCGGCGGTGCTGTCGCGATACACAACCTCCTCATACGCCGCGCGGTAGCGGTCCGCCTCGTCGTTGTGTTCTTCGTCATCGGCTGGGTTGTCGAACTCATCCCCCGCGGAGGGCTCGGCGCGTGGTCGGCGCGAGGGCTGTTCCCACTCGAAGTGCGGGGCCTCGCCATAGGCTTCGGCGTTGGCCTCGAAGTAGTCGAAGAGTTTGCGCGTCAGGTTCCAGCGTTCGTCGCTGTCGATCGCCGGGGGCGCGTCTCCCGCGGCCTCGACGGTCTCGTGCAGCAACCGCATCCAGCGCATCGCCAGTTGATGGAACGAGTACGCGCCCTCGGCCAGCGGCATGGCCTCGTTTTGCCCAAGCCATTGGGTGAGCAACGCGCGCGAGGCAATAAAGTCGCGTTTTTGCAATAAGGCGTCGACGACCAGCGCGTACGACTTGGGAGAGTTGAAGCGGGTGACATGCTCGCGCCAGAAGCCCAGGTCACCGGCTGCTTCGCCCGCCAGATGCCAGGCGCTGAGCGCCGTGGCCACATGCCGGGCCGAGTCGGCCGCCTCGCGACCGGAGAAGCCGTCGAGGCCGTGGACCTCGGTGCTGGCAAAGGTGTCCCACCATCGCGCGCGCACGAGCATGTTGTTGTTCAGCCGCTGTTCGAGTTCGCGCTGGCCGCACGCGGCCGCCTCACCCTGGGTCCGCGCATAGAGCCGGAAGACCTGTCGCACGAGATGGATGAGCACGTCGACACGATGGTCGCGGGTGCTGTTTTCGACCGCGGCAAACAAGCTGAACTGCCCCTGAAAGCCGAGCATATTCCAGGGGTCGACCAGCGCGCCGCACTGGATCGCCCGCTCGAGCAAGTCTTCGATTTGCGACAAGCACTCGATCGACCAGTTGAGCTGCCCCCGGTCGAGCGCGTGGTGACCCGAGGTGAGCAGGCTGTTGATCTCGCAGAGCATTCGTGCCGAGGCGACAGGGACGATCTCGGCCTGGCGGTGACTCGCCTCGGGGAATCCCATCCGCGCGAACAGTTGAGCCAGATGCACGTGTTGCAATTGCGAGGCGCGGAGCTTGGCCAGCCGGTTGTTCAGGTGCTGACGCGCTCCGCCGAACGGTTGTCGCAGCGCGGCGGCCTCGTCGCGCAGCCGGTCGGCATGCGCCCCGGTGACCCGCGCGAGCAGCCGCTCGTAAAATGCGTCGCGGAATTTTGCGATCTTGGGCATGAGCTTGCCGAACGTCACCGACGAGTCGTGGGTGTCGGGGCCCCGGCCGCCCATCGCCGCCGCCATCAGCATGGTCCCGGCAAGCACCGCGGCCGCCTCGAATAGCCGCTCGCGTTCTGGTATTTCGCTCGACTCGCGTGTCCGTTGCCAGATCGCCTCGAGTGTCACCCCTTGCGAGACGAACCGCCGGTAGCGCCCTTGCTGGTCGAGGTGGTGTGGGTCCCATTGCCCAAAGAGAAAATTGGGCCGCTTGTTCACGGGATGATCGAAGTCATAGGCGCGCGGGTCGAGGCTCCACTCGTCGAGCAGTTCGAGATCGAACCAGGCTTGTTCGAGGATTTCGGGCTCGGCTTCGCGGAGGATGTCGACGGCCAAGGAGATCAGTTCGTGATACTTGCCGGTGGCAACGCCCACGTCGCGCAGATACAACGGGATCGGCGCGACCCACTCGTTCTTGTAGGGCTCGATGCGCTGTGGGGTGCGGAGCATGGCCACGGGCCGGTAGCCGACAAAATCATTGAGCGTGTCGAGCGTACCGTCGAGCAGTCGTTGTGATTCGGTCCAGGGAGCGCCGAGCCGCAGCATGGCTTCGCACGCTTTGGCTAAAAACCAGGGGCGGAACAAGGCCTCGTCGCTCTGGTGATGGAGCAGATCGCGATGAAATTGGCGATAAAACGCGCTCAGGCGACCGAAGGCGAGTTCGACCACGGTGGCCGCCTGCTCGGTCTCGCGGAAGGCCTCTTTGCTCGCCGCAAGCTCTTGCAGCTTCTGCTGTAACAGCGAGCGGACGACTTCCCAGGGGGGATGTTCCTCGGCTGGGAACCCCTCGGCGTAGCGGTAGAGGTCGTTCAGGTTGCGTCGGAAGCGCACGTCGGGCGTCCCGGCGGAAAAGTTGAGGTAACCCAACATCTCTTCCAGCCGTAAGTCGTTGTCCTGATCCCGACTACGTCGTTCCATCGGACTCTCACTCGGCGCGCGTTTTGTCTGGCTCCTAGACGACCCACGAGGCGGCAGCGTTTTTTTAACTGCGTTGGGCCATCGCGGAGACTATCATAAAATTTCACCTCGTCGATGGCCAAGGGGGCTCCCCCTGGTCGGTCCGCCGATGTTTTTTGGCTCCGCTAGGGCGGCGACGCAGGGCGCAACGGTCCTTTCTCCTCGTTGGTCAGAGGTGGCTCGATGCTCGGTTCTACTCGGCAAATCGTTCTGGCGCTCGGTCTGCTGGCGTGTTCATCGGTCACGCTGGCTCAGGGTGTCGGCACGGGCATGATCGGCATCGAGAGCGCGCGGCGCGTCGGGCTCGAGCGGCCGTGGATGTCGCGCGTGCAACTCGACACGACTCGCGGCAAGCTCGATCATCTGGTGCTCGATCGCAACATGCTCGTGGCGCAGACCTCGCGCGGAGCGATCCAAGCCATCGACGCCGAATCGGGCGCGACGCTCTGGACCACCCAACTGCCGCGACCGGATTACATTACCCTGGCGCCTGCAATCGGTGAATCGATCGTCGCGGTGACCAATGGCTCGAAGCTCTATTTTCTCGACAGCAAGAGTGGCGCGGAAAAACATGTCTTGAGTTTACGCGGCGCTCCTGGCGCGGGGACGGTGGTGGGCAAAGAGCGCGTGTTCGTGCCGATGTTCTCCGGCGCGCTCGAAGGCTATCACACGATCCAAGCAAGCGAACTTGACCGTGAGCCGATGATCTATTACGCCGCCGGTGCTGCCGGTGCCGCCCCGGTCGCCAGCGGCGATCGCATCTACTGGGGCACACTCAAAGGCTACGTCTTCGGCGACGATCAGAAGAGCTCCGGTCGTCGCTTTCGCTTTGACACGGGTGGGCCCATCTACGGATCGGTCTCCCATCGCGCGATCCCCAAGAAAGACGGCTGGCTTTATGTCGGGTCGCACGACGGTTCGGTCTACGCGCTCAACGATCGCCGTGGCGTGCTCATTTGGAGCTACCATGTCGGTTCGCCGATTGTTGAATCGGTCGTGGCCATTGGCGACGCGGTGTATGCCCCGGCCGACGCCGGCGGCTTGACCAAGCTTGAAGCCGATACCGGTCGCGCGCTCTGGTGGGCCCCCAGCGTCAAGCGACTGGTTGCCGCCAGCAAGGCCCGTGTGTACGCCCTCGACACGATCCATCGCTTGTTGGTTCTCGACGCGGCAACCGGCGGCTTGTTGGGGACACTCCCCACCGAACTCTGCCAAGTGACGCTCGTCAACGATCGCACGGACCGACTCTATTTGGCAACACCGCAGGGGCTCGTGCAATGCCTGCGCGAGATCGAATTGACCAAGCCGCTCGACCACAAAGCGCCACCCCCAGTGAAGCCCGCCGAGACGCCACCGGCGGACGCCCCGGCCGCTGAAGCCCCTCCCGCGACAATGTAGAGGGATGAAGGATGAAGGATGAAGGATGAAGGATGAAGGATGAAGGATGAAGGATGAAAACGGAGCGCTATCGCGTCAGCGCGTCTCCCCTTTCATCCTTCATCCTTTAGCCTTCATCCTTTCCTATCTGTGTCCATCCGTGTTCATCTGTGGTTCCATTCTCTTTCCTCCGTGGTCCCCTCCTTCCTGCCACCCGTTTTACGAGCCGCGACAAAGTTGCTAGACTCCGGTTCTTCCATCGTTTGAACCGTTTCACTGGCTTCGCGGACGCTCGTAACTCATGGCTCGCATTCCCATCGCCCGGGCACTTATCAGTGTGAGCGACAAGTCGGGCCTGGCCGAATTGGCCACCGGGCTCGTCGCTCAAGGGGTCGAACTCATCAGCTCCGGGGGCACGCACAAGTTCTTGGTATCCAAGGGCTTTCAGGTTCGCGAGGTGTCGGCCTACACCGGCTTCCCCGAGATGATGGACGGTCGGGTCAAAACGCTGCACCCGAAAATCCACGGCGGCATCCTCGCTCGCCGCAATGTCGACGAGGACCTGCACCTCGCTCAGCAGCACGGCATCGAGCTGATTGATCTTGTGGTCGTCAATCTCTACCCCTTCGAGCAGACGGTCGCCAAGCCCGGCGTGGCCGACGCCGAGGTGATCGAGAATATCGACATCGGTGGCCCGTCGTTGGTACGCGGCGCGGCCAAGAACCATGCCTTCGTGGCGATCGTCACCTGTCCGAGACAATATGCGGCCGTGCTCGCCGAGTTACAGCAAGGCGGCACGACCTACGAACTGCGTCGCCGGTTGGCCGGCGAGGCCTACGCTCACACGGCCCGCTACGACTCGGCGATCGCCAACTACTTCGAGCGCCCCGCGGCCGACGGTCCGTTTCCACCCCAGTTGCGCGTGACCCTCTCGCGGCAGGAGGTTTTGCGTTACGGCGAGAATCCGCATCAGGCGGCGGCCGTGTACTCGCAAAGCGGCGCGGCGAGCGACAGCCTCGTGTCGGCCCGCAAACTGCATGGCAAAGAACTCTCGTATAACAATCTGCTCGACCTCGACAGCGCGCTGGCGATCGTTCGGGGCATCGCGAGCCCGGCCGCCGCGGTGATCAAGCATAACAATCCTTGCGGCGCGGCGTGTGCCGACCGCTTGTCGATTGCCGCCCGCAACGCGCTCGATGGCGACCCGGTGAGCGCGTTTGGCTCGATCATCGCGTTCAACCGTGTGGTCGACCCCGCGACGGCCGAGGTGCTCAGCGAGCCGGGCCGCTTCATCGAGGCGATCGTAGCACCGTCATTCGAGCCAGCCGCGGTCGAGATTCTGACCACCAAGCCCAAGTGGAAAGCCAACGTCCGGCTGCTTGAGGTGGGCGCGTTGCAAGCGGCGACAGCGTCGTTTGAGCTGCGGCAACTCGGCGGCGGCATGCTCATGCAGTCGGCCGACTCGCTCGCCGACCCGGAGAGCGAATGGCGCGTCGTGACCGAAACGCAACCGACGAGCGAGCAGTGGGCCGACTTGCGATTCGCCTGGCAGTTGGTGCGATACGTGAAGAGCAATGCCATCGTGCTCGCCAAAGACAATGCGCTCGTGGGGGTCGGTGCCGGGCAGATGAGCCGCGTCGACTCGACCCAGATTGCGATTAGCAAGGCGGCCGCGCGGGCAGCGGGCTCCGCGCTGGGCTCCGACGCGTTCTTTCCCTTTCCCGACTCAATTCATCTGGCGGCTCAGGCGGGCGTCTCGGCGATTATTCAGCCCGGCGGATCGAAGCAGGACGAGGCGGTGATCGCCGCGTGCAATGAGCGCAAGCTGCCCATGATCTTGACCGGTCGGCGTCACTTCAAACACTAATCTCGCTTGCGGCGTTGCATACGATGTCGACCATTCTTGAACGCATCGTGGCCACCAAGCGGGGCGAGATCGCCGCCGCGCGCCAGCGATGCAGCGAGCGCGAACTCGAGCAACTCGTGGCTCAAGCTCCCGCCGCGCGAGATTTTTTCGCCGCGCTCGCTGCCCCAGGGGGCATCAAGCTGATCGCCGAAGTCAAGAAGGCGAGCCCCTCGAAGGGGATCATCCGCGCCGACTTCCACCCGGTCGAGATCGCCGAGACCTACTCGGCGCACGGGGCTACGTGTCTGAGCGTGCTCACCGACGAACCGTATTTTCAAGGCTCGCTCGAATACCTGCGGCAGATACGCGCGGCCGTGGCGACACCGCTCTTGCGCAAGGATTTTATTCTCGACCCCTATCAACTGCTCGAAGCCCGCGCGGCCGGGGCCGACGCCGTGCTGCTGATCGCCGAGTGCCTGGACGATTGCCAGTTGCGGTCGCTCCACAATCGGGCGCTTGAACTTAAGCTCACGCCGCTCGTCGAACTGTACGAGCCCAGCAATTTGCCGCGCGTGCTCGACGCCGGCGCGACCCTCGTGGGGATCAACAATCGCAACCTGCACACGTTCGAGGTCGATCTGCACCACACGCTGCGGCTGCTCGAGCAGATTCCCGACAAGTGCCTGGTCGTGGCCGAGAGCGGCATCCATTCGCGTGACGATGTGCGGCTGCTCGAGTCGGCCGGCGTCGACGCGATGCTGGTGGGCGAAAGTCTGATGCGGCAAGCCGACATCGGCGCGGCCGTCGATCGACTCCTGGGACGCTGAGGCGGTTATGCCATTGCCGCCGCTCGATCCAAAGTTGCCGATAGTCGACTCGCCCCTGGTCGGCTTGACTGCGGTCGAGTTGGCCCGACGATTTCGCGACCGTGAGTCGTCGGCCGAGGAAATCGTCGCCGCGCATATCGAGCGCATCGAGGCGGTTGACCCGCATTTGAACGCCGTCGTCGTGCGCTGTTTTGAGCGCGCCCGGGCCACGGCTCGTGAACAGGACGAGCGTCGGCGCCGCGGTGAGTCGCTCGGTCCTTTGGCTGGCGTGCCGGTGACGATCAAGGAATGCTTTGATGTCGCGGGTCTGCCGACAACGATGGGCTTGGAGCATTGGCGCGAGCGCGTGGCCGAGATCGATTCGCCGCTGGTCGCGCGGTTGCGAGCCGCCGGGGCGATCGTGCTCGGCAAGACCAATGTGCCGCAGCTCATGTTGCTGCACGAGACCGACAATCCGCTCTACGGTTGCACGCGACACCCATTGAGCGCGAACCGCTCTCCCGGCGGCAGCAGCGGTGGCGAAGCGGCAATCATTACCGCGCTCGGGTCACCCTTGGGGCTGGGCAGCGATCTGGGCGGGAGCATCCGGCAGCCGGCACATGCCTGCGGCATTGCGGGACTCAAACCGACCGCGCAGCGCCTCAGCACGCTTGGCTGTCCGTCGGCGTTCGAGGGGCTCGAAGTCATGGGAGTACAGCCGGGACCGCTGGCCCGCTCGGTCGCCGATCTGAATTTGGCCATGCAGGTGCTCGCGGCTCCAGGCTTGGAACAACTCGACCCGCAGGTGCCACCGGTCCCCTGGCCCGATATGAATCAAGTCGATGTCGCGAAGCTGCGGGTGGGTTACTGGAACGACGATGGCGTGTTTCGCGCCAGCCCCGCGATTCGCCGCGCGGTCGACGAGGCCGCGGCCGCATTGCAGCGCGCGGGCGTGACGGTCGAGCCCTTCTCGCCACCGCAACTCAAGGCTGCGGTGCGACTGTACTTTCGCATCATCAGTGCCGATGGCGGGCGTTATGCGCGAAGCTTACTGGCCGGCGGACGGCAGCAACCCCTCGTGGCTCGCTTGCTCAAGCTGGGCTCGCTCCCTCGTTGGGCTCGACCACCGCTGGCCAGCGTGTTGAGCGCCGTCGGTCAACGGGGCTTGGCCAACATGGTTCGCTCGACAGGGTTGAGCACGACCGACTCGTTCTGGCAACTGACCCGCGAGTGCCGAGCGTATATTCGTATCTTCCTCGAAGCCCTCGACGCGCATCGGTACGACGCGCTGCTCTGCCCGCCGCATGGACTCGTGGCGCTCACGCATGGTAGCTTCGGCTACTTGCCGAGCGCGGCCAGCTACGTGATGGTCCCCAACTTATTGGGCTTTCCGGCCGGGGTCGTGCCGTGGACAACGGTGCAACGGGGCGAAGAGAGCGACCGCCGCGCCAGTCACGATTGGGTCGAGCGGGCCGCGCTGGCCGTCGAGGCCGACAGCGCTGGCCTGAGCGTGGGCGTGCAGCTCTTCGCGCGACCGTGGCGCGAAGACATCGTGCTGCGGCTGATGTCGCTCGTCGAGGAGTTGCAGCCGCAGGCTTGATCTCTCCGCGCGGCTACTCGCCCACTCCCGCGACCGGGTGATGCACGTAGAGCGCGTCCTTGTCGATGATCGCCATGCCCGGATTCTCGGGCAATCGCATCGGATACTTCACGCTCTTGCTGTGCTCGGCTGCCTGGCGCGTAGGATTATAGACCGAGTTGAACTTCCAGAGCATCCGCACAAAGTTGGTCTGCCCCTGGGCCAGCAGCCGGGCGCTGAGTGCGAACGTCTTGCTCAGCGCCGAGAACCCGAGGTGCTTGCGATTGAGCACCTGCTGGGTGCGGACCAGCTCCTCGTAGAACTCGCGCAGGGGCAAGGTCGTCGGCAACACGGCATGCTGCACGTCGAACAGTCGGTAGTCGCGCGTTGTGAACCGTCGCGACTCGGTCTGCCAGGTCTCGGTGCCCGGATACGGCGTGTTGACCGTGACGTGAACGATCTCGGGCACCGACATGGCCCATTCGCGGAGCGTGGCGAACCGCTCGCGATCCCAAGACGTATCGGCGATGATGTTCACGGCAACGACGATACCCAGCGAGCGGGCAGCTTCGAGAGCCTCGAAATTCTTGCCGAGCGAGACTCGTTTGCGGAACTTTTTCAGCCCTTCGTCGTCGACCGCTTCGAGGCCGAGAAACATGTATTGCAACCCGAGCTTTCGCCAGCGGCGGAACACGTCGAGGTTGCGCAGCAGCACGTCGCCTCGTGTTTCGAGGTAATACTGTTTGCGAATGTGGCGGCGTTCCAGCTCATCGGCGATGGCGTGGCCATGCTCGGGATGAATAAAAGCCACGTCATCGACAATGAACACGCCGGGCTCGCGGATGCTCGCCATGTCTTCCGCCGCGCGCTCGGCGCTCACCTTGCGATAGCTGCGGCCATAGAAGGTCCAAGCGCTGCAAAAGGTACAGTCCCAGGGGCAGCCACGCGAGAATTCGATCGAGGCGCACGGGTCCAACGAGCCGATGAAGTATTTTTTTCGTCGGGCGAGCAGATCACGGGCGGGCTGCAAGCCGTCGAGGTGCTGGATGAATTGCGGTGGCGGACCGACGCCGTCGAGCGTGACGACTCCGGGTAGCTTGTTGAGTTGCCGTCGATCATCGCGGGCCGCCTCGAGGAGCAGCGGCGTGACGGCCTCCCCTTCGCCGCGCACGACGCAGTCGATCGTCCCCTCGGCATGTTCGAGGATCTCGGCGGCCGTGAAACTGGCGCTATGTCCGCCGACAAACACGAGAGCCTCGGGCAACTGCTGTCGGATGGCCTTGGCCAGATCGACGACCTCGGGGATGTTGGCGAGGTAGTTGAGGGAGAAGCCCACCGCTTCGGGTTGCCAGGTGCGCAAGAGTTGGAACAAGTCGTCGTGCCGCGCGGCCTGTAAATCGAGCAGCCGCACGTCATGCCCCGCGGCGCGTGCCGCCGCCGCCACCAATTCCAGCCCCAGTGGTTCGAGGCGCAGGTAGATTTCCGAGTACATCAGGGCACTCGGATGCACGAACAAAACTCTCACGCCAAACTCCCTTGATGCGCCGGGGTGAAAAACTCCGCGGGGGTACGCTCGGTCGATCGCGGAGCCATCGTAGCACAAGCGAGCATGGCCGAGACCGGCAATCCACCGTGTGCTAGCTGAGCCGACCATTTATTGAGTTGTTCTCGGCGCAACAATCGCCTATCCTCGATATGCAAAGTGGGGTCAACAAGGAGGTTGTCGTTGTCGCGCGTCTCGCTCATCTCCATCGTCATTCCCGCGTACAATGAGCAGGAAGTGCTGCCGTTGTTGCTCGCGCGTCTCGAACGGCTCATTCCGCGGTTGCCCAGCGCGTGCGAGGTGCTCATTGTCAACGATGGGAGCCGTGACGCGACGGGCGAGCTGCTCGCCGCGGCGACTCAACACTACACGTGGCTCAAGGTCGCGCAGCTCGCGCGCAATTTCGGACACGAGGCCGCCACCACGGTCGGGACCGACTTGGCACTGGGGGACGTCGTGGTGGTCATGGACGCCGACCTGCAAGACCCGCCCGAGTTGGTGCTCGACATGCTCGCCAAGTTCGAGGAAGGTTACGACGTTGTTTACGCGCAGCGCACTCGCCGCGATGGCGAGACGTGGCTCAAGCGCGTCACGGCCCAGGCGTTTTATGCGTTGATGCACAAGCTGCTGCATCGCGACATGCCGGAAAACGTCAGCGATTTCCGCCTCATGAGCCGCGCCGTGGTCGACGCCTTCGCGCAATTGCGCGAGGAGCACCGATTTGTACGCGGGTTGATCGCCTGGCTTGGGTTCAAGCAAACGGCTGTCCAGTTCACACGCCCTGCCCGAGCGGCTGGGGTCACCAAGTATTCGCTGCTCAGGCTCTGCGGAGTCGCCTGGGAAGCGATCACGTCGTTCTCGTCGCTCCCCTTGCGGCTGGCTTATTATCTTGCTGCCGTTTGCGCCCTCGCCGGTGTTGTGCTGCTTGTGTACACCTGTTGGCAGTGGATGAGTATGGGTGCCGAGCCGCCGATTTGGTCGTGGTTGTTGGCCGCGCAGTTATTGTTGAGCGCGGTCGTGCTCGGTGTGCTGGGGATCGTCGGCGACTACGTGGGACGCATGTACGATGAGCTCAAAGGTCGGCCCCTGTATATTGTACGCGAGTTGCTCAACTTTCCTGCGGGCCAACGAAACGAGCGGCCGCGCAGTGTGCTGCCCCAGGACGCGACGAACGAGGGTGCTCTCGCGCCGCATGTTTTCGATCGTGCCCGGGTCCGCAAGCTCGGTTAAGGCGCTCCCGCGCGCGACATGCCGGCCGACTCGATAAGCGCGCGTTGCACGATCTGATCGTGCTCCAAAGAGTAGTCGGGCTGTTTCTGTCCCTGCACGACCGCCGCAAACTCGCGCAGGTCGGCAATCTGCAACGTCGCGGCCGGTAAGTCGAGTCGCTCCCAGCGGCCGCTCGCCGCGCTGTACACATCGAGCGGCTGCGTGGTCTGATTCGACAAATGTCCGCTGCCCAGGTGCGGGATGACCGCCGCCCCGAGCGTTCCGTACAGTTCGATCCGCCGCTGATCGGGTACGATTTCCAGGGCCGGTACTTCGACAATCCCCAGTCCCCGCTCGCACTCGAACCAGGCGACGCTGTTATCGACGAACGAGCCGCTTGCCGCGTGATGGTGGGCTAGCGCACTCGACACACGCCGCGGCGGGCCCAAGAGCGCAACGAGAAAATCGATCAGGTGCCCGGCCATCTCGAAGTAAATGCCTCCGGCGTAGTGTCCCACTTCGGCCTCATTGCGCGCGTACTCGCGGAGGTCCTTGGGCAAGCGACCGCGAAACTCGTAGAGCTGGCCAAAGTCGCCACGCCGCGCGCGGGCCATGAGCTCGCGCACCGCCGACATGTAGCGGAACAAATAGATCAGTTGCAGGTGCAGACCGCGCTGCTGAGCGCTCGATGCGAGCCGCTCGAAGTCGGCCAGGTTGACCCCCGCGGGCTTTTCGAGCAGCACGCTATGGCCGGCCTCGATGGCCTGTTGTGCCAGCGCGATGTTTTCGAACACGCGCCCCTCGACCACCACACCGTCGAGCGGCTGCCTCAAGAGTTCCGCGGCGCTCGACACAAGCGGCAACGGACCGATGAGCGAGGCCCAGTCGCTTTGCCGCTGCGCGACGACGGCCGCGTCGGCGTCGTAACATGCGACGAGCTCGAATTCATCGCGATGCGCGGCGATCTGCCGGACGATGCCCGTGGCGTGGACGTGCCACATGCCTAACATTGCCAGCCGCAGCGGCATCAGTGCGTCTCCTGAGATTATGAGCGGGGCAACTCGAGGCCGTCGCGAAACACACGCTGCACGCGGTAATCGCGGTCGAGCACGACGATGTCGGCCCGCTTGCCGACCGTGAGGCTGCCGAGTGTCTGATCGACCCCCGCGATCCGTGCCGGCGTGAGGGTCGCCATCCGGACGACCTCGTGCAGCGGACAGCCGGTCAGGGTCAAGTAGGTGCGGAGCATGTGATCCATCCCCTCGACGCTCGAGGCCAAGGCCTTGCCGTCGGGCATCATGCCGACCCCGTCACGCTTGATGAGCGGCTCGCCACCGTCGAGCGGGCCGATCAGGTACGCGCCGTCGGGCATATCGAGCGCGCGATTCGCGTCGGTCACGAGCGCCACCTTGTCGGGGCCTTTGAGCTTGTGCGCCAACAGCAGCAAGCCGGCGTCGAGGTGTTTGCCGTCGGCGATCACCTCGGTCGTCAGTTCGTCGAAGTAGAACGTCGCCTCGAGCACGCCCCCTTGCATCGGATACATTTGCAACTGCCGCAGGCGTGTCTTGTCGCTCATGGCGCAGTACAGATGATCGACATGCCGCACGCCCCAGGCCACCGCCTCGGTCATACGATCGAAGGTGGCCCAGGAATGGCCGACGTTGGTCCGAATTCCGCGCCGCGTGCAGGCCCGCACAAAGCCTTCGGCCCCGTCCAGCTCGGGTGCCACGGTGCAGGTCACCAGCGCGTCGGCGTAGGCGAGGTACTGTTCGTACTCGGCCGCGATCGGAGCGCGGATCTCGCCGCCCGGGTGGGCTCCGCGGGCCTCATAGCGAAAGTAGGGGCCATAAAAGTGCGCCCCCAACACACGCGCGCCGGCCTCGTCGGGCTGTTTCATGAATTGCCGCGTCAGCTCCAGAGCCCGCAAGATTTGATCGTGCCGGGCCACGGTCGTCGTCACGGCGAGGCTGGTCGTGCCGTGACGAGCATGGGCCCGCAGCGCGGTGCTGAACGCTTCCGGAGTGCCGTCCATGAAATCGGCACCGCAGCCACCGTGGACGTGGACATCAATAAAGCCCGGCACGATATAGCCGTCGCCGGCATCGATGGTCGTCGTCGGTTGATCTGCCGGGCTCCCCTCGCGGACCGACGTAATATAACCGTCAGTCACGTCGAGCGTGCCGACGTCACAAACGCGATCGCTCAATACGAGCCGACCGGTGAAACGGAGTTGGGGTGTGTTCATGGCGCTGATCGTAAAGCGCCCTGAGAAGACGAACAATCCCCACCCGGGAGAAGGTGGTCGAAGATAGGGTAGCCCCGACAACTTGTTTGTCGGGGTCGCCGCAGGCGGCACGAGGCGCTGCTTTGGTAAGCTTCCGTATCTTCTTGTGGCTGCGCCACCCTGACAACAAGTTGTCAGGGCCACCCTTCCTCATTGCGGCAACTCGAAATGTCGGCCATAGACAAGCCGGCGCTCCTCGTCGATCATGAAGCGTGTGAATCGCCCAACCGAGGAGCCGAGCCTGTGTGGCAAGTCCTGCTGCAGAATTGGATTCGTGAGCAAGTGCAAACTCAACTGCACGAGGCGGTCAGCGCGCAGGCCGAGTCGGCCGCGACACCGGCTCCGCCGCCGGTCGACGCCGACGTGGGGATCGTGTTCGCGCTGGGGATCGAGGCCGGCGGGCTGATCGACCGGCTCGATGGCGTGCTGGCGATCGAAAGCCCCTTGGGGGTCGTGCGACAAGGGGGCTGGAAGGGACAGCAAGTCGTGCTCATCGAAGGGGGCGTCGGCCGCGAGTGTGCCGCGCGCGCCACGGAGCACTTGCTTGAAGGACACAAGCCCGACTGGATTATCTCGGCCGGTTTTGCAGGGGCTTTGCAGCCTGGCTTAAAGCGAAACGACATCGTGTTGGCGACACAGCTCGTCGAGCCCGGCGGCGGTCGCTGCTCGATCGATCTCAAGATGAGCCCGGACGAGGCGGCGAAGATGCCGGGCCTGCACCTGGGGACGTTGCTGACCGTGGACAGCATCGTCCGCACGTCCGCCGAGAAGCGTGCGCTTGGCGAGCAGCACGGAGCGCTGGCCGTCGACATGGAGACTTGGGCCGTGGCGCAGGTCTGCCGCGAACACAAGGTGCGGTTCCTCGCCGTGCGGGTGATTAGCGACACGGTCGAGGATGAGCTATCCGAGGATATCGAGCGGCTCGTGCGACAGAAGTCGCTCGGTCGACAGTTGGGGGCGGCCGCCGCCGCGCTCTGGCAACGCCCCGCGAGCATCAAAGATATGTGGCAGCTCAAGGAGACCGCGCTCGTGGCCAGCGATCGGCTCGCCAAGTTCGTACTGGGCATGGTGAGCCAGTTGAAATGATCTTACCCCCAAGCCGGCGACTCCGTCGCCGTTGTCTGGGTGTGAGTCGCAGAGCGGCGGCCGAGCCGCCGGCTTGGGAAGAGAAATGAATCGGCGCGGTCAGTTGACGCGTCCCAGCACATCGGCTGCCTGATCGCAAAGCGTTTGCGCGTCGGCGATCGTGCGGGCCTCGGCGATAATGCGGACGATCGGTTCGGTGTTGCTCGCGCGGACCAGCAGCCATTTGCCTTCCCAGTCGAGACGCAGCCCGTCGAGTGTGCTGAACTGCGCCGACTTGAAATGACTGCGCAGGGCGTCGAGCGCGGCCGCCAACCGTTCGGGGGCCAGGCGGACTTTCGTTTTGTGGATTTCGTAGCGCGGCAACTCGGCGACCCAGCGGCTGACAGTCGTCTCGCGCTCGGCGAGTGCGTCGAGAATGAGCGCCATGCTGATGAAACTGTCGCGAACCAGTCCCACGCGCGGGTCGATCACGCCGCCATTCCCTTCGCCGCCGAGGACCGCTTCGAGCGACTCCATGACCGCGGTGACATTGGCCTCGCCGACGGCCGACCGCTCGAACGGCACACCATGTCGCTCGGCAATATCTTCGGTCATCCGGCTCGTCGAGCAGTTGGTCACGACCGCGCCGCTCTGGTGTCGCAACACGTGGTCAGCGCACAGGGCGAGCGTGTACTCTTCGCCGATGTACTCCCCACGCTCGTCGATCACGGCCAGTCGGTCGGCGTCGGGATCCTGACAGAAGCCGACGTCGGCGCTCTCGGCGGGGATGAGTGACAGAACCGAGGCGAGGTTCTCGGCCGTGGGTTCGGGCGGATGCTCAAACGCTCCGTCGGGGTAGCCTCCGAGCACGATCACGTTGCAGCCGAGAGCTTCGAGCAGCGCCACGCCCAGCAGGCTGCCCGAGCCGTGGTTCGCGTCGAGCACAACTTTGAACTGACGTGCTCGGATGCGATTGACGTTCACGGTGGGCAAAATGAGTTGCAGATGAGCGTCGGCCGCGGCGACGACAGTCGAGACGCGGCCGAGTTGCGGCGACTCGACCCACTCGGGCGTGGCGTGTCGATAGCGGTCGATCACCTGTTGGCCTGCCTCGGCCGAGATGACGCGCCCCTCGGCGCTGAACAGTTTCAGGCCGTTGTACTCGCTCGGGTTGTGCGAGGCGGAGACTTGAATGCCGCCAGCCGCGCCGAGGTGCCGCACCAACACACCCGTGGTGGGCGTGGCGGCCACGTCGGCGTCGAGCACGGTGCGCCCCACGGCTTGCAGCGCGGCGCGGATCGCATCGCACAGCATGCGGCCGCTGGCTCGACCGTCGCGGGTGAGCACAATACTCCCCCGAGGGGCCAACGCGGCAAAAGCACAAGCATAGCGGGCTGCCAACTCGGGCGTGAGCGAAATGCCCAGGATGCCTCGTAAGCCGGAAACGCTGATAATCGGGTCGCTCATGAGCAAAATCCGAGGCAAGATTCCGATCTAGTCCACCTTCTCCCGGAGGGAGAAGGGGCATGTCATACCCCTCCCGAGACGAGGCGGAAAGTCGTATAACGTTGGCTGTTCTACCGTCGAGCGGTGCAATCGAGCAAGCGCGATTCGCGACGACGGGATGAGGTGCCCTTTTGCAACGTATCCATCGAACGCCATGAATATCACTGCCGCACTCGAAGCTGTCGAACAGGCTGTCGCCGAGAAGAAACTATCGGCCTCGGCACGGGTCAACTTGCAGGCTTGGCTCACCGAGCCGCGATTCGCCGACTATGTGCCGCCCATCGTCGAGCACATTGCGCAAAGTCGTTGGAAAGAGCTCGACGACGTGTTCTGGACGGTCATCCCGTTCGGCACGGCAGGCCGCCGCGGCAAAATGTATCCGTTCGGCTCGAATGCCATCAACGACCGGACGATCGGCGAGAGCGCCCAGGGGCTGGCCGACTACGTGAAGCAGCAGCAGCCCACGGGCCCCTGGGGCTGCGCGATCGCTTACGACACGCGGATCAACTCGCGGCACTTTGCCGAGCTGTGTGCAAGTATTCTGACCGCCAATGGCTTCCGGGTCTATTTTCTCGACGGCTATCGCAGTACGCCCGAGCTGTCGTTTACCGTGCGGATGAAGCAATGCATTACGGGCATCATGGTCACGGCCAGCCACAATCCGCCGAGCGACAATGCCGTGAAGGTGTATTGGTGCCACGGCGAACAATTGCTGCCGCCGCATGACAAAGGGGTGATCGACGCGGTGGGCAAGGTGCAAGGGATTCAAAAGCTCCCCTTTACCGAGGCCGTGGAGCAAGGCAAGGTCGTGTTGTGCCAACAGGAAGTCGACGCCGCGTACAACCAGGCTGTGTTGGCTCAAAGCACGCCGGGGCCGCGTGCCATCAAGATCATTTACTCGTCGATGCATGGTGTCGGCCGCTACAGTGTGATGCCGATCTTGGCCCAGGCGGGCTTTCAGGACGTCGAACTCTACGGTCCCTGTGCCGAGCCCGATGGCCAGTTTCCGAATGTGCCCGGGCACGTGTCGAATCCCGAGAACCCGCCGACCTTCGATGGCCCGATTGCCCGTGCCAAGGAGATTGGTGCCGACATTGTGATCTCGACCGATCCGGATGCGGATCGGCTCGGTGTGGCCGCGCCGCTCAACAAGGGGGGCGAATGGCGGACCTTTACGGGCAACCAGATTGGCGTGCTACTTGCCGATTACGCACTTGAACGGCGCGGCGGCCGCGCAGGGGCGAAACCAGGTGACTACGTCGTGAAAACCCTGGTCACGACCGACATGGTGCGGCGGATTGCCGACAGTTACGGCGTGCGGACCTGCGGCAACCTGCATGTCGGCTACAAGTACATTGCCCAGGCGATCGATGCCGAGGGGCCCAACAGTTTTGTCTACGCCTGCGAAGAATCGCACGGCTATCTCGTGGGTCAGTACGCGCGCGACAAGGACGGCAACGTCGCGTGTCTGCTGATGGCCGAGTTGGCCGCCAAGGTCAAGGCGGCCGGGCAAACACTGCACGAAAAACTCGATTCACTCTATTGGCAGCATGGTTGCCACGTCGAGCAGACAATCAACCGCATGTTGCCCGGGAGCCAGGGCATGGAGTTGATGCGGCAACTGATGGCCACGTTGCGAACCACCCCGCCGCGGACACTGGGGGGGCTGAAGGTCGTGCGGGTGCGCGACTATTTGAATCGGGTGCAGTACGCCCCCGGCGGAACACCGGAGCCGCTCGAGGCTCCGCAGGGGGATATGGTCATGTTCGATCTCGAAGCCGAGGGGAATTACGTCGCGGTTCGCCCCTCGGGCACCGAGCCGAAGGTGAAATTCTACTGCTTCGCCTATGAGAGTGCCGAGCAATTGCACAACCTGGACGCGACCAAGCAGGCGCTCAACGAGCGGATCGCGGCCGTGGCGAAGGATTTGATGCAAGCCGGGGGGTAGGCCGTGCAATCATGCCTCCTCGTTAGCCGCCATGCCTCCTCGTTAGCCGCGACGCGCAGCGGAGCGCGTAAAGACGGCTCACCGGCGAGCGACGGTTACGCGCTCCGCTGCGCGTCGCGGCTAACAAAAGACAACTCGGCTGGGCGATTTTCATGCCGTTTGCCATACTGACGACCGGCGAGACCCTGAGTGAGAGCAACGGAGTGCGAGCGCACGATGCGCATTTTTTTCTCGGTCGGCGAGCCTAGCGGCGATTTGCACGGCGCGAACTTGATTCGCGAGCTAACCGCCCTGCGCCCAGACGTCGAGGCGGTCGGCTACGGTGGCCCGCGGATGGCCGCGGCCGGCTGCGTGTTGCATGAGGACCTCACGCAATGGGCCGTGATGTGGATCACGCGCGTGCTGCTCAACCTGCACGTGTTCCTGGGCCTGCTGAGCCGCGCCGATCGTTACTTTCGACAGCACCGACCCGATGCGGTCGTGCTGATCGATTACCCGGGCTTCAACTGGTGGATTGCCCGCCGCGCCAAGGCGCACGGTATTCCGGTGTTCTATTACTCACCGCCGCAGGTGTGGGCTTGGGCTCGCTGGCGGGTCGCCAAGATGCGTCGGTTTGTCGATCATGTGCTGTGCGGCTTGCCGTTCGAGGCCCAGTGGTATCGTGAGCAAAACTGCCCGGCCGAGTTCATTGGGCATCCGTACTTCGATGAGCTGCGCGAACGGACGCTCGACGCCGAGTTTATGACCACCCAGCGGGCCAAGCCGGGTCGACTGGTCACGTTACTCCCGGGGTCACGGACGCAAGAGGTGACCCAAAACCTGCCCTCAATGCTCGCGGCCGCCCGGCTCATCCAGCAGCGACTCGGCGACGTGCGGTTTGCCATCGCGGCCTTTAAGGGGCATCAGGCCGAGTTCGCCCGAGAACGGGTCGCCGAGAGCGGCTTGGATATCGAGGTGCATCTGGGACGCACGGCGGAACTGATCGAGCTGGCCACATGCTGTCTGGCCGTGTCGGGGAGCGTGTCGCTGGAATTGCTCTACCACCTGAAGCCGACGGTGATTGTCTATCGGACGACGAAATTTGGCCTATGGCTGCAACGTCAATTGCGGAAAACACGCTATATCACGCTCGTGAATTTGCTGGCGAGTGATGAAGCGTTCGTGCCCCGGGCGACGGACGAGGTCACGCAAGCGGCGGCCCAAGACGACGTGCTGTTTCCCGAGCACCTGACGGTGGCCGACCCTGCGGCGGCCGTGGCCGGGCAGCTCACGCACTGGCTGATCGACGAGGCTGCCCGGCAGCAACGGGTCGAGCAACTCGACGCGTTGCGCTCTCAGGTGAGCCAGGGTGGGGCGTCGCGTGCCGCGGCCCAGCGCATCGTCGCGGTGGTCGAGGAGCGTCGGCCCTGCGCGCCGCGCCCGCATTATTATCCGTCGTTGCGAGTCGAGAGCAGTTGCGGAGCCGACGTTGAGTATGAGCGACAAACTGCCCCGCTTCGCCCGAGCGTGTTAGACTGACAACCGTCACGAGTTCGACTGCCGCACGACTCAGGAATTCCCGTTGTGATTCTCGCCGAACCGCCAGCCACCGATTACGACCTCAACTTCTCGCTCGGCGGCATTCGCGTCCGGGTGCATCCGTTTTTCTGGATCGTGAGTCTGATGTTCGCCGCTCGCGGCGGTTCGAAGCCGGATGAGGTCCTTATCTGGTTGCTGGCCTTGTTCGTGTCGATCGTGGTTCACGAGATGGGGCATGCCCTGGCCTTTCGCTATTACGGCGCCTCATCACACATTGTGCTGCATGGCTTTGGCGGGCTGGCGATCCCGCATGGGCAGACGTGGCGGGGGACCTTGCCGGATGTGGTGATTTCACTCTCGGGGCCCGGCGCCGGGTTCGTCTTGGCAACGTTCATCATCGTTGCGCTCCGCGCCGCGAACATTGGCGCCGCGGTTCACTTTGGGGCGTCGATCTTTCCGAGTTGGAGCGTCGGCTTGATTGAGAATCAGCAGCTGCGGTACTTCGTGCATGACATGCTCTACATCAATATCTATTGGGGGCTGGTGAATCTGCTACCGGTTTATCCGCTCGATGGCGGGCAAGTCTCGCGGGCGTTGTTTCTCCGATACAGCACCGGGAACGCCCTGCGGCAGTCGCTGGGACTATCGGTCTTGGTCGGGGCGGCCATCGCCTTTTGGGCCTTTCAAGATCAGGACCCCTATGTCGGGCTGATGTTCGGGTACCTTGCCGTAACTAGTTACCAGCAAATGCAAAGCGGCGGATATCGGCGATGGTAGCCGGGGGGCCAACACGACGGCTGGTGGTGTTGGGGGCCAGCAACGTGGCCCGCGGACTCAACACGCTGACGCGGCTGGCACGGCACGCCTGGAACGAGCCGCTGGACATGCTGATCGCGACCGGGCATGGCCGATCGTATGGGCTGCGCAGTCAGGTGCTGGTTCGCACGCTGCCGGGCATTGCGACGTGCGGGCTGTGGCACGCGCTGGAAGAGCGCGCTCCGCTGCCGACGGTGGCGCTCGTGACCGACATTGGCAACGACGTGGCCTATCATGTGAGCGTCGATCAGATCGTCGCGTGGGTCGAAGCGTGTGTTGCTCGGCTGTTAAGACAGAGAACTGAGATTGTTTTGACAGGATTGCCGATCGCTTCGTTGCGCGATTTAGACGCCGCGCGCTATTATTTTTTTCGCGCGTTGTTGATGCCCCGTTGTCGGTTGAGTTTGTCGGAGATGATTCATCGCGCGGAGCAGTTGGACGCGGCGCTTGAGAAGCTTGCCTTGCGGCATGCGATCAGTTTTGCGCGGCCCGAGCGGAGTTGGTTTGGTGTCGATCCGATTCATCTTCGTCGACGCCAGTGGTCGACGGCGTGGGGTGCGTATTTATCGCGATTTTCCGGGGCGAAAACGACATTATCGCGCGTGCGTGTTTCGCCGTTGGAATGGTTGCGATGGCGTTTCTTGGTGCCTGATGAGCGCACGATTTTCGGCCTCGCGCAGCGTGGCGTGCAGCCGCAATGGCGCGGCGCGGATGCGAGCGCGTTGTCATTGTATTGATGCGTAGTGCTGTGGTTGTGAGGCATCGCTAAGCAGAACGGCACGTTGAAGAAAAGATAAAAAATTGAAATTTCAGTAAAATTCATGTTGCCAAGATTTCGATAATTCGTACAACTAACGCGAGAAGCAGTTTGATGTCTGCTTGGCTAAGACGTGGTGGTCGATCGCAACCTTGGGAAGTGATGACCACGACGAAGCGATAGGAAGTCGGTTTCTATGTTTCGGGTGCGATGACGTCGGGAGAGTTCGACGCGGTTTGCTGAAGCTCTGGTCAATACAGATTTTTGGTGAATCAAGTTGGACTCATTTTTCTCCGGGCGAAGTTTCACCTAACTTTTTTGGAGGATGTGAACGTGGCCAAGAAGAAAGCTGCCAAGAAGGCCGCCAAGAAGGCTGCCAAGAAGAAGAAGTAACTTCTTCTTCGGCGTGTCGACGAGCTGCTCGATCGTGGCCGGGTCCTTGTGACGTTGGCCTAGGTTAGCGCTGTCGACGCCCCGCCCCATTTTGCTGGCAACAACGAGAAAGAGCCGTCCAACTCACGTGGGTTGGACGGCTCTAAGTTTTTAATGGGGCAGTGGTTAACGAACAGGGCGGTTAACGAACAGGGGTTGGCCACCGATCGGGAACCCATGCCTGCCGCGGGGGTGCTCAGAGAATCCGCTCGTGGGCGACGACGATGCGGGGCGCGAGTGATTCACGCACTCGACTCACACGGACGGCAAACAGATGGCGCCGGTCATCGGTCTCGTAGCCATAGCGCAGATAAACGCTCGCATAGCGGCCGTTGATCACCTCGCGGATCCCGTCGGCCACGAGCCGTGCCTCGCGCGCTTCTTCGCCGCTGGCGTGTTCGCAGATCTGAAGATAGTTCATGCCGATGCCGTAGCTTGAACCACCCATGCCGTTCTGTTTTGCAAAGTTTCGCCAGGCATCGTTGACGGCCAGGACCTCGCCGCAGTGGTCGAGCACGGCGACATGGGCAGCGAGCGCGTTGAGCCGCTCCCACATGGCAGGCCGCATGATCGGCGCGGCGGCTGGGGCACGCATGGCTGTGGGCAAGGGGTAGCCGTCGTAGCTGGGAGTGTAAGTGGCTTCGCCACCGCCAAACCAAGTATTGCCCAATGAGTCGGACATCATCGACCTCGTTCGCTGCGTGATATGAATGCTGATCCAAGCCAAGTACAACCTTGGTCTAACACGCCAGGCCCACGGCACTCAAGAATTTCTGGCGCGGCAAATAGCGGTTGCTAAAGTTTTCCGCGCCGGCTCGTAACGGTTCTAGCGGTCGCTTAAACCTGCCGGGGCTTTCTCTCGCTCGATCGTCGGCTGAGGCGTCGAACGCAGATAGCGGAGCCCCAATCCCAGCAAAATCAAACCGCCGCCGGCAAAGGTCCACACGGCCGGCAACTCGCCCCAGGCCAGCGCCACCCACAGTGGCACCAACAGCGGCTCAAGCAACCCGATCGCCGCGGCCTCTTGGCTGGGGATTCGCTTGAGCCCCTGCGCGAAGAGCCAGTACGGAATGGCCAACTGCAGCACGCCAAAGGCGGCGAGCATGGCCCACTGGTTGCCCTCGGGCAGCGGACAATGCGTGAGTACGTAGGGAGACAACAGGAGTGCAGAGGTCGATTGATTGACGACGATTAGCCAGGCGGCGTCGAAGGCGTGCAAGCGGCGGAGCGAAACGACCACGAAGGCGTAGAACATGCCGGAGAGGGTCCCCAGCACGACGCCCCATAGCGATGAGTCACTAACCACGAACAGGGCTTCGCACGCCAAGATCACCCCCGCGCCGGCGAGCCCCGAGATGAGCGGAATCAGGTTGCGCCGATCGAACGGTTCGCGGTAGAGCCACATGCTGGAAAGGAACACCCACAGTGGCGCGGTGTTTTGCAGCCAGACGGCGTTGGCCGCGGTGGTGAAGGTCATGCTCGGCAGAAACGTGCAGTTCATGAGCCAGAAGCTCAGCGCCATGGGGATCATGCGCACATCCCATTGCACGCGCCGCACGAGCGGCGCCAGGCAGGCGACCGCGAAAATGGCGCGCCAGAACGCGAGCGTCAACCCGCGCGATTCGCTCGGCCAGTTTTCAAAGGTCGGCGATTTGACGAAGAAACCGTTGCTGCTCCAGAAGAACGCGGCGGCGAGGACAAGCAATCGGCCCTTGAGCATAACGATGAAAGACCGATCGAGTGGAATGACGACGCTGCGCGGGCGCAAAACGCGTTACTTGGCGCGACGCGACTTCTTGCCGCGCTTCCATTTCATAATCAATAACACGATCGCGGCCAAGCCAGCGCCCCCGGCCAGCCACCACACGACCGGCACGCCTTCGAGTTCCTCATGAAAGACGGGCTTCACAACCAGCAGCCACAAGAGCATCCAGGCAAATGAAACTCCCACGCCGATCGCCGCGCGAATCGACCACGTGACAAAGGCCTGGTTGACCGCTTCTTCTTTCTGCAGGCGTTCCTGTTCGATCTTGCGTTTGTATTCCACGCTGTTTTCGTACAGCAAATCCATCTGCTGATGGCAGTGCGGGCAGAGCGCCCGTTTGCCGAGGATATCCGAGGGGGTTTCGAGCACGTGCCCGTTCGGACAAGGGATATGCAGCAACTCGGGAATTTCCGGCTCGACGGGCACGGGTTCTGGCTCCGGCTCGGGAGCGGGTTCAGCCTGGACATCGACCTCGGGGGTGACAAATTCTTGCTGCGGCGGTGGAGCCGGAGGGCCCCCCATGCCGCTCTGCGCCATCCCCGGGTTCGGCGTCGGCACAACAAACAGCGAGCCGCAGAGCGGGCATTGACTCTGTCGCCCCATCTGCGACTCGTCCCCTTGCAGCAAATGCCCCTGGGGGCAATAGAACTGAAACGGCATATGAAATGACTTTCGTGGAAATCTCGGTTTTCAAGTTTTTGTCGGGTTTGACACGCCGCCGCTGCAACTCATGCTCAGGGGGATACCGCCAAGCGTTGCTCGACGGCTCGGGTCCAACCGTAGTCGAACAGTAACTGCCATTCGAGCCACTGTATCTCACGTCCCAACGCCGCGCAGGACGCGCCGTGCTCGACCACCGCGGCGCATAAGTCCACAAATCGTGGCGCGCTCCACGTCGATGTTTCAAGCAAGTATCGAGCGGCGCTCGGCAACGGCTCGCGCCGCGCGGACGCAACGGCCTCCGCGCGGGCCGCTTGATTCAACTCCGCCTCGATCGGGTGCGGACCGGCCTGACGGAACCAATACTTGGCGTTGCCATAGTCTCCCTCGCGGCGATGCATGATGCCGTGCCAATAACAACCCGCGGGCGTTTCGAGCGATTGACTGATCTGATGCGACCGATCGAGAAAGTCAAAATGCAACCACAGCGCGGCGCGACAGGCGTCGCCCCAATCACGATCGACCACTTGCCGACCCGCAAGGTGGCCGTCGTCGAGCAGCCGTGCGAGCGTCCGCTCAAGCGCCGCATCGGCCCGCCCAGGACCCAAATCGGCGCGACGCTCCTCGGCCAGCAGTTGGGCAAGCTCGGTGCCATATGTTTGGGGATCGAAACGCATGGTCGGCCGGGTCGGGCTCATGTATAGATAGGGGGTAGAGTTCCATCGTAATCAACACTCAGCGTGATTCGCACCCCCTCAGACTGGTTATACTGTCCTTCCTGGGAGCAAGCCTCTTTCCGAGGAGCTTGTTCAGGGAAGGGGGCTTGAATGGGCCGCATGGAAGCGGCGTGTCACGTTTTTCCAGGGGTAATTCGCTCTCTTCGAGCCATAATTGAATCGGGGCCACTCTTTTTTTGCCAGCCGCTCAGCAACTCTACCCGACGTACTGACGCGCCGTTACACTGACAAATTCCCTGGATTTTTTCCTGCGCTCGCCCTTTTGACCTGGGTACCCGACCACATCATGAGTTCCGATCCGAATTCGCCCGCTCCTGCTGACCTTCCTGCTGTTGATGCCGCGCTGCCGGCCGAATCGAACGAGTCGAAAGACAACCCGATCCGCATCGGCACCCAACGCTCCGGCAGCCGTCCGGTTCGAGCCAAGTCTCAGTTCAAGGGGGGCGAGGAACGTCCCGAACCGAAGGCGAAGGTGTCGGTCCCCAATCGTCGCCAGCGGATGAGCGACGAGATGGAGTTGGAACTCGTCGCCGCATTTGGCGATGCGACGGTCGACGATCTGCTCGTTGACAAGGGAGACAAAGCCAATCGCGAGATTCCGCCCGAGTCGCGCTGCCAAGGTCGCGTGGCGATGGTGCATAACGACGACGTGTTCGTCGAGTTAGGGGGCCGCAACCAGGGCGTGCTCTCGCTACGACAGTTCACCGACCCGCCCGAGATTGGCACGATGGTCGAGGTGATTGTCGATCGCTATTTGCCTGAAGAGGCGATCTATCAAATCCGGCTGCCGCAAGGAGCCGTGCAAGTGGGCGACTGGTCCGAGATCAGCGACGGAATGTTCGTCGAGGTGCGCGTGACTGGCCACAACAAGGGTGGCTTGGAGTGCGAGGTCAGCAACCTCCGCGCGTTCATGCCCGCCGGACAAGTCTCGCCCTATCGGGTCGAGGACCTGTCGACCTTCGTGGGCCAGAAGCTCACCTGCCTGGTGACCGAATGCAATCCCGATCGACGCAACTTGGTCGTGAGTCGTCGCGCGGTGGTCGAGTACGAACAGTCGCAAGCCCGCGAGCAGCTTTGGACCGAGTTGGAAGAAGGGCAGGTTCGCGAAGGGACCGTCCGCAGCCTGATGGACTTCGGCGCGTTCGTCGACCTCGGCGGCGTCGACGGCCTGATCCACATCAGCCAGATGAGCTGGAAACGCATCAAGCACCCCAACGAGTTGCTCAAGGTGGGTGACAGCGTCAAGGTCTTGGTGCGCAAGCTCGATCGCGAGACCCGCAAGGTCGGCCTGACGCTCCGCGACTTGGCAGGTGACCCGTGGACCAACATTCAAGACAAGTACCCAGTCGGCAGCATCACCCGCGGCAGCGTGACGCGCGTCATGGAGTTTGGCGCGTTCGTCGAGATCGAGCCGGGGCTCGAAGGACTCGTGCATATCAGCGAACTCTCGCATGGTCGCGTGTTCCGCGTTAGCGACTTTATCAAGGAAGGGGACACGGTCGAGGCCAAGGTCGTCTCGCTCGATCCGGATGAACGGCGCATTGGGCTGTCGATGAAGGCCCTACAGTCGCGGCCCGAGAAGAAAAAGGCCGACGACGAAGGGGCCGAAGAAGAGGTCCTCGAACCGATCGTCTCCAAGCATACCGGCCCACTCAAGGGGGGCGCATCGTCGGGCAAGTCCGAAGGCGCCAAGTTCGGCCTGAAATGGTAGTCCGTCGCTGGCGCAGCCCGCTCGGCAAATGAACAAGCCCGGTGTGACAGCGTCGCGGCGACAAAATCGGATGGATCGACCGCCGTGGATATGCCAGAATGATCGCTTCGCCCTGAGGAGGCTTTGCGATGAAGACGCTGTTCCGCATGCTCGGCTCACCACGACGCTGCTGCGACGGGCTCACCCGCCGCGAAACGCTCGCCGCCGGCGCGCTCACCTGCCTGGGCTCCGCGCTCAATATCGAGACACTGCTCGCCGCCGAGCAGTCGGGCCAACTCCGCTCTGGCAAGGCCAAGAACGTGATCGTGCTGTACTTGCTCGGCGGTGCCGCCACGCAAGACATGTACGACCTCAAGCCCTCGGCCCCCTCGGGCATCCGCAGCGAGTTCGCACCCATCAGCACCTCGACCACCGGCATTCAGGTCTGCGAGCACCTCCCCAAGACTGCCCGCTGGATGCATCGCACGGCGCTCATTCGCTCGCTCAATCACAAGGCCGGCTGCCATAATTGCTTGCCGAGCTATTCGGGCTATGAGGTTTCGCCGCCGGATCAGCATCCGCGCGACACCGACCCGCCCAGCATGGGCTCGATCTGCGAATACCTGAATACCAAGACCTCGGCCGACGACCTGCCCGCCTATGTGTATATGCCCAACTGGTTGGGCTGGGGACAGACGTTTCGCCGCGCCGGGCCGTATGGCGGCTTCCTCGGCAAACGCTACGACGCCTTCACGACCGAGTGCAACCCGTCGGTCGACGAAGGGGTCAAACCCGTCGCGGGCAAGCCGGCCACGGTGCGCGGCGTGCCCCTGTTGCCGCACAGCACCTTGCCCCCTGAGATCACCGTCGATCGACTCGACCGCCGCAAGAGTTTGTTGCGGCAGATCGACGAGGGGTATCGGTCACTCGATCAAAGCGGCGAATTGGCTCGCTACAACGACATCCAGCAGCGGGCGCTCGGCGTGCTCGGGGCATCCAAACTGGCCGACGCTTTTAATCTGGCCAAAGAGTCAGCCCAACTCGTCGAGCGTTACGGCAACACATTGTTCGGCAACAGCGCCATCGTGGCTCGACGGCTGGTTGAGCGCGGCGTGCGATTTGTGAACGTGACATTCGACCTGTACCACAACAATCCCGGCCTGCTCGACTACGACGCCTGGGACACGCATCGCAACAACTTCAGCATCCTGAAAGAGAATAAGCTGCCGGTGTTCGATCAGGTGTACTCGGCATTGCTCGAAGACCTCGACGCGCGCGGCATGCTCGACGAGACGCTCGTGCTCGTGACGAGCGAAATGGGACGCACCCCGAAGGTAAACGCCAACGGCGGCCGCGATCATTGGACGTACTGTTTTGGCAGCATGCTCGCCGGCGCGGGCATTAAGGGAGGCGCGGTCGTCGGCGCCTCGGATGACACCGCCGCGTATGTTAAAGATCGGCCCGTGAGCACGACCGAGTTGTGTGCCACGGTGTACGAGTTGCTCGGCATCAGTCCCGAGTTCCGCGTCCCCGACCGTTTCGGTCGGCCTCATCCG
>CAZZBK010000073.1:0-7513 GCA_964652155.1 uncultured Planctomycetaceae bacterium
TACCCTACTCACCGCTCATCTTAATAAGCGATTCCATGAACCATTTTCTCCGACGCGGAGCGGAGCGTAGAACGATCGCAGAGCGGTTCGTGTTTTTCGGTTCTCCGTTAGCCGCGACGCGGAGCGGAGCGAGTATGGTCGGCATTACATGAGGGGCCACCATGACGCGCTCCGCTGCGCGCCAGCGGCTAACGTCATACGCTCTCGCGACACGCTCACCCCTGCAAGTCGCTCGCCAACTGCTCGACAATCAATTTGCCCACGTTGAGCGCGGCGGTCGCGGCGGGCGAAGGGGCGTTTTCCACGTTCACCACGCGGCCGTTGCGCTGAATGAGAAAGTCGTCCACGAGTGACCCGTCGCGCGACAAGGCCTGCGCCCGCACGCCGGACGGCGCGGTCTCGAGGTCCGACTCCTTGACCTCCGGAATCAACCGTTGCAAGGCCCGCACAAAAGCCTTCTTGCTGATGCTCCGCCACATCTCGTCGAGCCCCTTGCGCCAATGTTTCGCGGCCAGCCGCAAAAAGCCCGGGTAACTCAACGCCTCGGCCAAGTCGTACAAGTTGACCTTGGTCTTCGAGTACCCCTCGCGGGCAAAGGCCAGCACGGCATTGGGCCCGCACTCGACCCCGCCGTGGATCAACCGCGTGAAGTGGACACCCAAGAACGGGAAGCTCGTGTCGGGGACCGGGTAAATCAAGTTGCGGCACAGATGCTGCACCCCTGGATTGAGCTCGTAGTACTCGCCTCGGAACGGCACGACTTTCACTTCGGGCTTTTGGCCTCCCAGGGCCGTGACTCGATCGCTGTACAGCCCGGCGCAGTTGACGACGTAGCGTGTATGAACCTCGCCGGCCTCGCTTTCCAGGGTTACCTCGGTGTTGCCGTGCAGGATGCGATTCACCCGCGCGTTCAGTTTCACTTCGCTCCCCGCGAGGTGGATGAGCTGCGCGAGCTTGCGGCAGACGTGTGGGTAGTCGACGATCCCCGCCTCGGGGACATGAATGGCCTGGATGCCGGCCGTGTGCGGTTCCAGCTCGGCGAGCCGGGCGCGGTCGATGATCGAGCACTGCACGCCGTTGGCCTGACCCCGGGAGTAAATCCGCTCGAGTGTCGGCAGCTCGGCCTTGTTGATGGCGACGATCACCTTGCCGCACACGTCATAGGCCACGCCATGTTCGGCGCAAAAGGCTTCGAGCGCCTTCTTCCCTTCGCGGCAGTTGCGAGCCTTGAGCGAGCCGGGCTTGTAATAGATGCCCGAGTGCAGCACGCCCGAGTTGCGTCCCGTCTGATGAAACGCGACCTCGGCTTCCTTTTCCAGCACCACCACATGCAGCCGTGGGTCGAGCTGGAGCAACTGGTAAGCGGTCGAGAGGCCCACGATGCCGCCACCGATGACGGCCACGTCGTATTTCGTCATAAGATGCTCAACAAACGCTCTTGGTCATGGCGAGTCAACCTCGCACAAAATCGTCCCATGCAAACAACTTCAGTATAAGCAGACGAGCCGGTAATGTCGTACCCCTTGCTCCGCGTCACTCGATGAAAACGTCTCCAGCGTCCGCAGCGTCCTATCTCCCGCCGAGCAGGCACGTTCGACCAACTCCCTGAGCCGACCGCTGTAGCAAGACGGATCGCCGTCGGCCGCCTCGGCCAACAACAGATGCGTAAACCCGTCGCGGCGCAACTGCTCGCCGAGTTCCGTGGGCGAAGCGAGCTGCTCGTCGTAGTGTGTCCGCCGCCGATAGAGCGCTTCGCGCGTCACACGGCCCGGCAGGTAAAAAGCCCGTTGCTCCTCGCTCAGGATGTGAGTGTCTGAGCCAACGTGCTCGCGCAGGAACTGGGCGACCCTCGCCGTCGGCTCAACACGCTGCACGTAGTCGTCTCGCGATTCGAGTCCCAGCGCCACCCGCGCGGTGTTTCGCGCCCGATAGACCGGTATGGCCGTGAGCAACACGATCATCAGCGACGTGACGAGCAGCGCCACGCGGCGCGGCGCGGCGGGCCAGTTGAACATTTCCTGCACGACCCACACGCTGGGTACAACGAGCAACGGCGCGATCGGGAGCAGGAAGCGAATATTCTGCCGCAGCATGAACCACACCAGGCCATAGACTCCGGCGATCGCCAAGAGCACGCCCAGTCCGTGGAGTCGCCGCACCAAGACCACGCCAGGGACGAGCATCAGCAGCAACGGTCCCCACTGGTGCGACCGTCCGCCGAGCCGCTCGCTGTGCATGGTGAGCTGCCAAGGCGCGGTGGCCAATGCCAGCGCCGAGTCTCCCAAGGGCCGCTTGTGTGCCGGCAACGACTCGTGTTGCGTGACCGCCTGCGAAGTCAGAAACGGATACACCGGATCGCCGCGATACCAGGCCGACCGCACGTACCAAACGCCGCCGACACTGATGGCGACCGTGGCGATGGTGACCGCGCCGCTCAGCCACGCACGTCTCGTGTCATGCGCCTGTGACGCGCCGCGCACGAGCCACACGACCCCAACGGCAACGATCATCGGCAAGGCGACGAACTTGACGCCGACCGCTCCGCCGAGCAACACACCCGCCAGGACGTACCAAGCCGCGCCGCGATCCAGGATCGCCGCGCGCCACCAGGCCGCGAGGGCCAATGTCGTCAGCGCGGCGAGCGCTACGTCGTTGAGTGGCGCGGTCATCTGGTTGTTCACCCCCGGCACGCTGAGCACGAGCGCCGCGACGACCCGCGCCCAGGAGCGTCCCACGAGCGGCTCGGCCAGCAGCAGGCTTCCCACGGCCAGCATGACGCCCCAAAACCAGTGCAGCAGCGCCGCTGTCGCATCGCTGCCCAGGCACAGGCCGGCCAGATACCCGAGCTCGCACAGCAACGGGAACGTGCCGTTCTCATGGTCGCTCAGGTCGACCCAGGCGTGCTCGATCAAGTACCGTTTGGGTAGTTCGAGGTGATAACAAAGCGCGTCGCCGGCGGTGGGGGGCGCGAGAGCGCCACTCAACGAACTCAACAAGACCACCCCCACGCAGCAAGCCAGTCCGCGTTGTAGCCACGCCGGGGGCGCATGATGCGGCCCCTCGTCGGTCGGTTTTAATCGCGGTAGTCGCAGCACCGGAGTGAGCGTTCGCCAGCCGTCGATCGCCAGCAGCACGACGACGCCCGTGATGAGTGGTCGATACCACAGCGAGGCGAGACCGAGCAGGGCGATGCCCAGCGTGCCCAAGACCAATCCGCTCGCGGTGCTCCAGGCCAGAAACTCAAGCGTCTCGCGATCGTCGACCAGGTCCAGGGCGCGGAGCAATCGCTGGCCAATGCCCCAGGCGGCCAACACGAGCACGGTCAGGGCAGCGAGTGCATGCAGCGAAGCGAGCATCGATGGTTCCCCTTATGACCACCACAGGAGCAGTCGAGCCCCATAGGCCACGGCGACGAACACGAGCCACGCCGTGACGACCCAAGCCCGCCACGCGGCGGTGCGTGAAGACTCACGTTGCCGCTGCGTGTTTTGTTCCAGCAGCTCAAAGGCCGTGCGGCGAGCGCGTTGCCAGCGCGGTGAATCGGCGCGCGGCGACTCGGGTTCGATCGGCGACCGTAGCGGCGCGATCATGGGACCCTCCGTGGCTTGAACAAACGAACCTCACGAGTGACGACTGGCAGTGTCGGCCGGGCGACCATCTCACGCACCTCGTCAAACACCCGCGCGGGCAACACGCCCGACATACATGGATGACCGGCCAGGGGACAGTGCGTGCGGTGACATGGCGCACATGCCACGCTGTGCTGCATCACGACGACCCGCGAGCCGATGGGTTGCCAGACCTCGGCCGAGTTGGTGCCACTGAACAGCACCACGGTCGCTCGGTCGAGTGTCGCTGCCAAATGAGCTGGTCCCGAGTCGGCCCCAACGAACACATCGGCCCACTCGATCGTCGCGGCCAACTCGGCCAGTGTCAGTTGCCCGGTCCAATCCAGTGTGTTGGGCCAGGCGCGGTCGTCGAGGATTTGCTTGGCGCGTGCCACATCGCCGTCGTGTCCGACGAGGATCACTTGTGAGTTCAACTCGACGATCAACCGGCCGAGCAACTCGCGCCAATGACTCACGGGCCAGCGTTTGGCCGCCGTACCGGCGCCGATATGCAGCACGATCAGCGGCGCGTCATCGCGGCGCCAGTCGATCCAACGCTGCTCGACACGCTGCCGCGCCTCGGCTTCGATGGCGAATTGCGGCCGCAACTCACATCCTTCGGGCAACTCGATGCCGAGCGCCGTCAGGAGCCCGCGGCGTTTGTCGATCTCGTGCGCCGCTGCGTCGTGCGGCGCGTCGTCGGTCAGCAGGAAGCCACCTCCGCCGGAGGAGCAACCCACTCGGCGACGTGCGCCCGAGAGCAGCATGAGCACGGCATGGGGGAGTTCGCCGCGGACGTCGATCGCCACGTCGTAGCGTCTCCGTCGCAGTCGCCAAGCCCACGCGAGCAAGCTCCAGGGCCAGAACCAACTCCCGTTGCGGACAAACCGATTCGTCGAGCAGACCTCGATGTGGTCGACTTCGCATTGAGCGGCGAACACCGCGCGATTCCACGGCGCGGCCAGCACGTCGATCCGGGCGAGCGGCCATCGTTGCCGCAAGGCGCTGAGCATGCTCGTCGTGAGCAGGGCGTCGCCCAAATGATCGAGCTGGATGAGCAGCAGCGCGTCGACCGGCTCGCTCGACCAGGGTCGCGGCGCTCGTTGAGTTCCCAGCAGGCGAATCAGCCAGCCGCCGAGCGTGTCGATGATGGTCATCAATAGTCGCCAGCGCCAGCGGACGTAGCGATAGCGACGGGGCTTGGCGGCGGTCGGCGCGTTGCGTTTAGTCACAAAGTTGTCCGTAAACGTTGGCCGTGACGCGAGCGGCCACGTCCCAGGTGTAATGTTGCCGCACGTGCTCGACGCGCCGTGGGTCGCGTGCTTGGTCGTAGGCAGCCTCGACGGCGGCGCGGATCTGAGCATGATCGTTGGGCTTTACGTAGCGGGCGAGGTCGCCGAAGTACTCTCGCGCACTGCCGTACTCGGGCAACACCAGGGGCAAGCCTTGCAGCGCGGCCTCGAGCGCCACGAGGCCCGGTGTCTCGAACCAACTGCACAGCGCCAGACAGCGGCTCGCCGCGTAGGCGCTGGCCAAGCGGGGGTCGTCGTGCGCGAGTCGCGAAATGAAATGCACCTGATCGTCGGCCGCGCGGCGACACGCGCTCGCATACGATTCGTGTCCCGGCACGACATCTCCCAGCACGACGATGTTGAGCCCGCTGCCGCGCATCGCCCGCAAGAAACCAAGCTGATTTTTGCGAGGCTCGATCCGCCCCGCATAGAGCACGAAGTCACGCACGCCGGCGTGCTCGCTGAACCAGCGGGGGTCGGCGGTCGCGAACCGCTCGTCGACCCCGTTGGGGACCACGGTGATCCGGTCGCGTGGTACTTGAAACAGCTCGACAAGTTGCTCGGCCTCGGCCTGACTGTTTGGGAGCAGGTGATCGACCGCGTGATACAGCTTGCGACGCCACGAGGGGCAGCCGGGCCAGTAGGCGCGCAGTTGATATTTGCTCCAGGCGGCGAGTCGCGTGGCGAGTGGCCGCGCTTCGCCCCAGCAGGCTTGCGAGCTGAACCAGGCAATGGGAGAGAGCGCGACACGCACGCCACGCTGCTGGGCTGAGTGAATCAGCTCGAGATGCTCGCGATGGCTGCCGAACAGGTGCAGCACGTCGATGTCCGTCCAGGCGTCTTCCCAAGGGCGCCACGGTCGCACGCGGAGCTGTTGCGCGGCGAGGGCCTCGATCGTGCGTTGCATTTGTACTTCGCCGCCGCCGGGCGCGAGCTGAGCGTTGAGCTTGCCCGCCACGAGCACGCGCGGCGAACGTGCTGCGCGCGAGGCGGGTTCCAACAACGACGAGCGTCGTCGGCCCAGGCTGCCTCGGCAAGGGCGCTGGGACGTGCTGCGCCATGGCCCGCCTTGCGAGTGAGACGACTTCATGAGCGCCACCTTCGCAAGGTTCGCTTGAGGAAGCCGCGTAATGAGCCGGTTGCGATCTCGTCGGCCGGCGTGGCCTTTTCCCAATCGAGGTAGCGGAGCAGGTGCTGCTTGACCGACTGCGGCGGGTCGATGCGCAACTGGTCGGGCATTGCCCGGGGGCGGCGTCCCTGAAAGGCCAACGCCTGTGGCGAGAATTCGAGCTTGGCACGATCCAGTGGCATCGGCGCGACGTGTTCGCCGCGCCAGTACTCGATCCCGAAGCGATAGCCGCTCAGCGCCTGCTCGACGTGGACGACGTAGTGGTCGTTGAGCGCCTCGACCCGAAAGCGGACCCGTTGCCGTTCGCGCCACCAACGCGCGAACTCGGTCATCGTCGTGCGCCACACCGCCGCGAACTCGTCGACCGTGCCGAGCAACGCTTGCCAGACGTGGGGCCATCTCCCCAGTCGGCCGTCGGGGTGCCCGTACAAAAAGATCGGCTCGCCCGCTTGATACTTGCTCGACGCGATCCAGCGGAAGTACTCGGCCATGGCGTCGGCGGCGCGACGCTGTGCGTCGAGTCCCTCGCCCCACTCACGCTGGGCGGCTTCGAGCACAATGCCCAGGCAGATCGGGTGCACGGGCAACTGCAAGACCCGCGAGCCGCTGGGGTAGAAAGGCCAGTCATCGTAGGCGAGGGCGAATTCGCTGCTGTGCGAGACGCCGAGTTGTTCGAGCACATGCGACAGCCCGCGATTGTAACGCCCCAGCGGCGACACGAACCCCGAGGGCTCGAAGCCCGCGCTGCGCAACAGAGCGATTCCGCGGGCGATGTTGGCGTGGTTCTCGGCCGCGTCGACGTACGTGTGATGGTGGAAGGCATGCGAGCCGACGTCCTGGCCGAGCAGCGCGCGGAGCGCGTCGCGATGCCCTTGAAAGGCCGCGCCGTTGACAAAGTGGCTGAGGCAGTCTTCGTACCCTCGGCTGGCCTGATTGAAACGCTCAAAATCCTCGCGGATGTAATGGTCGTGATCGAGACGGAAATTGAACGCACTGCGGTAGGGGTAAGGGAACGCGGCCACGCGCATCCACACGCCGCCGGCGCGCTCGATGAGTTGCCGCAACTCGTGCATGAGCCGGGCGCGGAGCGCGCGCTTGTCGACCCGCGCGACGGTCTCGGTCACTTCCAGGCCGCCGACGCGCCAACTCTTAAGCACCGCGCGCTCGTCGTCGAGCGCCGCAAAGGCGTCGTCCTCGCACGGGCTGCGCAGCAGGTGCACGTCGATCGGCCGCTGGTTGGCATGCAACGCGGGGCACGCCCCCCGCTTCGAGTCGTAGAGCACGAATCGGCCAGCTGCCGCCTCGGCACTCCATGCCACCGTCGGGACCCCTTCTTGCTCCAGCGCGCGCAGCAGCGACACCGGCACGTGGGCCAGCACCAACGGCAACAGCGGGAAGCGAGTACTATCCACAAGCAAGTCCCGGGGAAGAGGGTGAGGCGCTGGAGGCCTTGGGTGATTCCCTCTCCCCGACGTGGGAGAGGG
>CAZZBK010000073.1:7613-29426 GCA_964652155.1 uncultured Planctomycetaceae bacterium
CTCTCGCCAGCGCTGGGCGTGTTTCCGGGCCAGGACCCACTCGGACCAGCCGCTGAGCACCGCGAAGGCCCAACCCTCGGGGCCATCGAGCCAGCCGTGTTTCCAGAGCAGACGGCGAAACACTTCGCGCGGCGGAGCGATGAGCCGATCGCGCCAGCGCGGCCCGCGGCCCTCAAGCACGCGCTGCTCGGCTTGCAGCGTGGTGTAACGCTGCACCTTGCGGCAAAAGGTCGCCAAGTCGGGAATCGTCGTGTGGTCGAGATGGGCCGTCATGGTGCCACGCGCGCCGACGCACTCGTACAGCTCGTGGACCGCGCCGACCCATGCACCCTGGCCGCGACGCACAAGCCGCGTCGGTCGGTCGTCCTGCGTGCCGCAAAAACGAAAGCGACGACCAAAAATCGTGCTGCGAATGGGGACGCGGAAGGCGTCTTCGCGGGCCGATGTTAATCGCGTTTGGAGCTCGCGTCGCAGGGCAGGGGAGGGACGCTCGTCGGCGTCGATGAACAGCACCCAGTCGCCACGCGCTCCTTGCAACGCACGGTTGCGCTGAGCGGCAAAGTTGTCGAACTCATGGGTCATAACGTGAGCGCCCTGCTGCTCTGCGATGAGTGCCGTGGCGTCGTGCGAGCCGCCGTCGATGACCAGTTGCTCATCGGCCCAGGCGGTGGCTGCGAGCCAGCCGGGCATTTGCGCCGCTTCGTTGAGCGCGATGACGGCGATGGTCAACGTGGGCGATTGGCTCATGTTGCCACCTCGGTTCGCTCCAGCGCGAGCAGGCGTCGAGCGGTCCGTGCAAAACGAACCAGCCAGCGAACGTTGTAGTACGCGGCGATAAAGACCAGTTCGACGACCCATTGACCGCTGAGCAAAGCCGCGAGCAGCAGATGAACGCGAACGTCGGTGTTGCCCGGCAGGTGATATAAGGCGCGGAGACCTTGCGGCGGCGCGGCGGTCGTGTCGCGATCGTTGCTCGATGGGTCGGGCGTGTTCGCCAAGCCGTAGATGAACAGGTACTTGCCGAAGACAAAGGCCAGCAAGGCGCTCCAGGCGATGAACGTGTGCCCCTGCGCGGCAGCGGCCCAGGCCGTGGCCACATGCAGCGCCAGGTCACTGAACTCGTCGATGTTCGCGTCGAGCCAGGCGCCCAGTGTCGAGGCCGACTGTTGCCGTCGGGCCAACGGTCCGTCGACGCGATCGCAGAGCCAGGCGAACCACACGAGCAGCGCCGCGACGGCGGACGCCGTTGGCATATAAACCAGCGCCGCGATGGCGAGCAGCGTGCAACAAAATCCCAGCGTGGTCCAATGCCACGGCCGAGCGCGTGTCGCCGAGAGAGCGTCAGAGAGCCGCCAAACCGCTGGGAGCAGGTAATGCCGTGACAGTGGATGACGTGCGCCGCGCTGCCGTTCATCGAGTTGCCACGCCGCGCGGGTCGCCACGGCTGAGTTGCTCAGCGCGGCCAACCGCTTCGGTGCGAACTCAGCAAAGTAAGCCCGCTCAAGTGAAAGATGAGTCGGTTCGCGCCAGCGCGAGTTGAGCGCGGCGGGCAAACGTCCGCAGGCCTCGACCAGCGCGCGGCGAAACAGCCCACGTTGCTCGGGTGCTTGCAATGGAGCGCGGAGCACGTCGCCGACCCAGCGGATGGGCAGTTCAACGAGTTGCCGCAGCACATGCAGCGGATGGCGCAGGTTCTTCCACTGAAAGAGGAGCGTGTTGCGCAGCGCGAGTTGCAGTGTGGCGGCGCTGCTGTACTGAGCGTCGAACGTCGCTTGGCCGTGATGCAGGCAATGCGACGCGCTCACGTAGCGAGCCACGAGCCCGCGCTGATAGGCGCGATAGGCCAGGTCGACATCTTCGAGCCGGCCCGGTAGGTACAGCGGGTCGAAGCCCCCCAATGAGACGAACGTGGCGCGATCGACGGCCAGCGCCGCGCCGGCCGAGGCGGTGGTGGTCGACTGCGCCACGACACTCGAACAGCCCGGAAAGTGTGCGGTCGCCTGGATGAGTCCCCAGCGCCAGGAGACGGCGGTCAGGAAGCCTTCGTGCGTTTGCTGATCGAAGAGCCAGGCGCGGGGCGCGGTCATCCAGACCCTGCGTCCCTCGTCGGTCTCGTGGTTCAGTAGCGGCTCGACGAGCGGATCGATCGCGTCCTCGGCGAGTTTGATGTCGTTATTGAGCAGCAACACGACGCGGCTTGAAAGACGCGAGACAATATCGTTGTAGGAGCATAAGCCCCGGTTGGGCTGGTGAGCGACGCGGATCGACGGATAGCGCTTGGCCAGAAAGCGGCGTGAGTCGTCGCTCGAATCGTTGTCGATCACCACGACGGCGCAGGGGTGCCGCGAGGCGGCTGCGGCGCGCACGACGCTCGGCAGACACGCTTCGAGCAGCGCGCGGCCATTGTGATTGAGGATGACAACGTCGACCGACATGATGGTTTGCAGCGTGCTAGCACAGGAGTTGCGCGCAGAACGGTTCTGTCGCGAGGTGCGGCACTGTAGGACGTTCGTCCAGGCGGGGTCAATACGACCCGCTCTGCTAGCAAGGGTCAGGAAGTCATTTGTGGAGCAGGTGCGAGCAACGCTATCATGGGGACCTTGTTGAGTCGCCGCTTGCTAGCACTCGGGAGGAGCCTGACGCGATGCGATTGAATCGACGAACGTGGTTAGCGCTCGCGGGGAGCTATGGGGTCGCAGATCGGTTGACGAGCCCCAGCGCGGCGGCGATTTCACCGGGCCAGCCTATCGGCCTGGGGTTCAGTCTCTACGGCATGCCCAAGCTGCCGTGGCGAGAGGCCTTGGCCGTCTGTCGCGAGATTGGCTACGACAGTGTCGAGCTGGCGTTGCTCTCGGGCGGGGCGACCGACTCGGCGGCGCTTTCGACCCCGGAATTGAAAACCATTCGCGACGAACTCCAGCGACGCAAGCTCGTCTTGCCCGCCGTGATGGACAACCTGCCGTGCGATGTCGACGCCAAGCGACACGAGGCGAATTTGGAACGCATTCGCCGGGCGGCTCAGGTTGTGCAGCAACTCAAGTGGGATCAGACACCGGTTCTCGAAACGGTGTTGGGGGGCAAGCCCGGCGAGTGGCCGCAGGTACGTGAGCGGTTCGTTGAGCGACTGGGCGCTTGGGCTCGCGTGGCCGAGCAGCATGAGTTGGTCATCGCGGTCAAGCCGCACGTGGGCAACGCCCTGAACACGCCCAACGACGCGCGCTGGCTTATCGATCAAGTGCAGTCACCCTCGATCAAGCTGGCGTTCGACTACAGCCATTACGATCAGCGCGGCATCGCGTTAACCGACGCGCTCGACACGCTGGTCCGTGACGTGAGGTTTATCCATCTCAAGGACCGCAAGCCGAATGTCGAGACGGTGCAGTTCGTGTTGCCGGGCGAAGGAGCGATCGATTACGTCGACTACTTTCGCCAACTCATGGCGCGCGGGTATAAAGGTCAGGCCGTGGTCGAGGTGAGCGCGCAGCTCCACAAGCAGCCGCAGTACGATGCCCGGCAGGCGGCTGAGCAGTCGTACCAACACCTGTTCAAGGCACTCAAGCAAGCACAAACTCCTCGTTAACTGGATGTCGTCAAGATGCCCAAGGTTTTGCTCCCGATCGGCGACGCGACCGAATCGCTCGATACGCTGTACCCCTACTTTCGCGTGCAGGAGGACGGTTTCGAGTGCGTGATCGCGGGGCCCGAGGCGCGACTGTATCACAGTGTGATGCATGAGATTCCACCAGGCGAGCCGGGCTGGGATATCACCCGCGAGTCACCGGGCTACCACATCCGCGCCACCGTTGCGTTTCGCGATGTCGATCCGAGTGAGTATGTCGGCTTGTTCGTCTCCGGCGGTCGGGCACCCGAGTACCTGCGTTACGATCAGGACCTGCTTCGCATCACGCGGCACTTTTTTGAGGCAGGCAAGCCGGTGGCCTGCGTGTGTCATGGGATTGAAATCCTCACGGCCGCCGGCGTGATTGGTGGCCGCACGGTGACGACGGTCGCCAAGTGTGCGATGGACGCCGAGCAGGGCCAAGCCCGATACGTCAATGAGTCCGTGGTGCTCGACGGTAATTTAGTCACCGCCCGCACCTGGCACGACAACGCGCCGTTGATGCGCGCCTTTATGCAAATGCTCCACCAAGCGGCAGGAAAGTAATCACGATGGAATATCTGACACGAATCGATTTGTGGATCATCGTCGGCTACATGGCCGCGATGCTGTGGATTGGCTATCGAGTGACCGACGGCGCGCGGAATGTCGAGGGGTACACGGTCGGCAATCGTTCGATGAACGGCTGGGTCGTGGGCTTGAGCGTGCTCGGCACATTCTTGTCGAGCATCACGTTCCTGGGGGTGCCCGCGAACGTGATCCGCAACAAGAACTGGACGACCTTTGCCTTCGGCGCGGCGCTGCCCATCGCGGCGATCGTCGCGGTGCGGTACTTCATCCCGCTGTACCGACGAAAATTGAACCTGAGCGTTTATGAACTGCTCGAACAACGCTTTGGCTACTGGGCCCGAGCCTACGCGGCGCTCTCGTACTCGGCGCTGCAAATGATTCGCATCGCGATGGTCAATCTGCTGGTGGCCATTGCCTTGGAGCCGCTCTTAGGCTGGGGCGTAACGACGACGCTCGTGGTTGTCGGCGTAGTGGTGATTGTGTACGACGTGATGGGTGGCATTCGCGCGGTCATCTGGACCGACGTGGTGCAGGTGTTCGTGCTGATCTCCGGCGCGCTGTGGTGCGTGTTCGAGATCAGTCGACAGCGCCCCGGCGGGCTCAGGCAGTTGATCGCCGACGTGCCCAGCGGTCACATGGGCTTCGAGCCCTGGGCGAGCAGCAATTTGGCGCTGGCCACAACGCTCGTCGTGTTCATCTACGGCATCAGCGAGAACCTGCGGAATTACGGCACCGATCAGAATTATGTGCAGCGGATGCTCGCCTCGCGCGATGAGACCGAGGCGGCGCGGAGCATCTGGCTCGGTGCGCTGGCGTATCTACCGCTCAATGTGCTGTTTTGCTTCATTGGGACGGCGTTGTATGTGTTCTATCATGTTCCCTTGGGGGGCGATGTGGGAGGCGTGAGCGAGGCGTTCTTCACGCCGTTGCCGAGCGAGGCCGCGTTGAAAGCCGACCTTGTGTTCCCACACTTCTTAAGGCATGAATTGTCCGACGCGGCACGCGGCATCATCGTGGCCGGCATTCTGGCGGCGGCGATGAGCACCGTCGACTCGTGCATGAACTCGACCTCGATGACCCTGTTTGTCGATCTCTACAGCCGACTGCGTCGCGGGCCGGGGCCGATCAGTGACATCATGCTCCTGCGCATCTTTACGGCCGTGATTGGAATTACGAGCACGCTCTTGGCGGTCGGCCTGCACGCGCTCAAGGGGGACGACTACTCACGGACCCTGATGGAAGATTGGTGGAAGTATGCGGGCGTGGCCGGGTCGGGGCTCTTTGGCCTGTTTCTGCTCGCCTGGATGCTGCCCCGCATTCCGGCCTGGGGCGCGGCGGTGGCGGTGCTATCGGGCATTCCGGTCATCGTCTGGGGGCTGGCCAACCCGCAGGCCCTGCATGGCAATCTGGTCGGCATTGCTGCGTTCACGGTCATGGTGCTTGTGGGGGCACTCATCGCCGCCGCGACCGGCAAGCCTGGGGGGCGACCCGCGGCGTGAGCTTTTGAGGCGTTTGCGATTTACGCCTCGCCAGCAATGACGTAAGTTGATCGCATACACGCGGATCGAATTTTTTGACGGGGTGGGGACCATCGCCCATGCAGTGGAGTGTCTGGCGAAACCTGATCGTGGCCCTGCTGCTGGGCGCTGCCGCGCTGGCCGCTTGGTTCTATATCGAGGAACGGTTGTTCGCGCGCAAATGGGACCCGGCCGAGGTGAGTCGCGCTGAGACATTCCGTCTCGCGCAGCAGACGCTGGCGCAGTTCGAGGCTCCGCCCGACGCGCATCGCAAGATGATGCGGCTCACGGCCTACTGGGGGACCGGCGACCTCGATTTTGATGGGTATTTGGCCCGGCACCTGCTCGACCCGCTGTGTGGCGACGCGCTGCGCGAACGGTTCTGCGCCGAGCTTGGCTGGCGCGACAAGCTGCGCGAGCGGTGGGTCAACTACTGGTGTTGGAAGAACAAGCGCGAACCCAGCGACGCGGTGGCCGAGTTCATTGAGCTGTTCGACGAACAGTTGGCCGAGAAAACTCCGCCGCCGATCCGGTGGCGCGAGGTGCTCGATCTGCTGGCGATCTTCGAGTTGGCCGGACGCAGCGAGTTGGCCCGGCTGTTAACTCCCGACAATGCGGTCGAGCGTTATCGCAAATGGCGAACGGAGATGCCTGAGCCCAAAATCGAGCGTGCTCGGCCGAGCAGGCCGTTCGCGCGCGCGATGCGTCACGGTCCGTCGATGCTCGCAGCCTAGCGGCGCTGACTAAGGGCCGATCGATTGCGGATCGTTGGCCAAGAAGTCGCGCGGGCCACGGTTCGTGTAGTACGGATAAGCCACGGCACCGGTCGGCTCGCCCGGGTAGTAGTTGTTGTCCATGCCACGTCGAGCGGATCGGGGACCGCAGTCGCGGCAGCCCCGTGCCCCGCAGGCGCCATCGGGACAGACGGAGTAATGGCGTGGCCGAGCGCAGAACAGGCGGTCGAGCAAGCAGCAACCGGTCGCGTTGCCAATGGTCAGGACCATGAGGGTCAGCAGCACCAAGCGTTTCATGAGTCACAATCCTCGACGGGAAAGCAATGCCGGTTAGGGAACGAGCCGTGGCGGTTGAGCTTAGGCCCCCTACCATGCTTATCGTCGGCACGTTGCTCAAAATTGAACGAATCAGCAGAATCGCTACAGCAGCTACCACGGATCCCTCGCTTGGAAAGAGAACCCTCGCCGCCGCCGCCCCGCTATCAGTTCCGGCTCAGCACGTTGCTGGGGGTCACGGCTCTGCTCGCGATTTTGTCGGCCGTGGTCGGGGGCGTCATGCGTCGCGCCGACGATATCGAGGCCCACCCGCAAATCGCGTTCTATTTGGTGGGGGCGACCATGCTGCCCATGCTGCTCTTGGTGCTCGTCAGCCTGAGCCGTTCGCTGGGTCGCTGGCTGCGGGACCGCGACGAGTCGTGACGAGGTGTCACGCTCGGTGCTAGCAGCGCGGCACGCCCGGGGCGGGTGGCTCGAAGCACACAGTCGTTTGGGCCGAGCGGCGGTGTGAAGCGATCTTCTCTCGATCGCAGGCTTTTTGGTACGGTGCGCGTGGGTCGTCTCCCCGGATCGGGTCGGAGCCGTTGATCGTGTCGCTGCTATCGCGAATTGTCTATGCCGCCGCTATCACGAGCACGCATCGCCGCGTCGCGCTCGATGCTCTCGGCCAATTGCATGGACCCGATATGCGTGACTGGGAGCGGCTGTTCCTTAAGCACCACGACGTTTACCTCGCCGGGGCGACTGCGCCAGACGATCAGTTCCGCGACTACGCAAATCATGTGCTCTACCCGCGCGACGACTACTGGGGCGGAGTCGTACCGGCGGCGAAGAGTTGGTACGCGCGGCTGGTCGGCGCGCTGCGACACAGGCGGTGGCGCGAAGCGGCCTTTGCCGCCGGCGTACTGAGCCATTACCTGAGCGACGTGCTGCAACCGCTCCACACCGCGCAGAGCGAAGCGTCGCTGGCCATCCAACGCCCCTTGGAGCGGAGCGTCGAGTGCGCGTACGACGAGTTGCTCGGGCTGTGCCTGGACGACGCCGGCGAGTGGCCGCGGGTCGAGCTGGCGCGCGACGACCCGTGGCTGACCGAGTTGCTTGTCGAGAGCGCCGAGTTGGCTCGCACGCATTACGAAACGCTCGTCGAGCATTACAGCCTGGAACTCGCGGCGCAAGACCCTGAGTCGGCGCTCGACACAACATGCCAAGACATTTTAGCCGCGCTGCTTGGGCGAGCCGTGGTGACAACGGCTCGGGTGCTGGAACGGGCGATCCGCGAGGCCCGCGCCGTGCCCCCGGCCGTGTATCACGTCGAAGAAACGCTGCTGGCGATCGTGCAGATCCCGCTCGATTGGGCCCGCACGCAGCTGCACGACTTGCAACAACGCGCCGTGGTCGAGGCGATTCACCAGGAGGTCCGGCTCAAGGGGAAAGCGATCGTCACGCTGGGGCTCTCCGAGCAGCAGCTCCGCCGCCAGTATGCCGTCGAGGTGTTGCACGTGCCGCTCGATGAGCTCGATGGGCAAGCGGTCGCGCCGACGGGCCAACAGTATCGGCGAGTCGACAAACGGGCCGCAACACCCGCGCCGGCCGCCGCGCCGAGCGTGCCCGAGAAGAAGCCCGTGCATCACGACCCGAACGACCCCGAGTTAGCCAGTCCGCCGGACGAAAAACCTCGGCAGCGTTGGATGCGTTGGATCCAACAGCGTCTGGCGCGTAACAAACCATCGGTCGATGAACGTGTCGCGGCGAGCCCCCCTCTCCCGCCCCCTCCACAACGCGCGGCCGTCGCATCAAGCGATCCCGAGTTGATTCCCCCGAGGGAGGCGTCGGCCCGGTTGCGATTGATTCGTTGGGTCAACCAACGTCTGCAACGATTTAAGCGCGCCGATGTCGAGCCGAGTGCGCCGCCGGCACCACCTCCGCCGCCGAAGATGTCGCCTCCCGAGCCGGTGATCGCTCGTAAGGCGCAGCCTGATTCGACGGCGAAATACGAACTCGAGTTGACGAGCCCGATCGAGTCGGCGCCGTCGGTCAGTCGCAAGATTGCCGAGAAGCTGCAAGCCATCGGCGTGCAGACGATCGACGATCTACTCAACTTGGAGAGGGCCGATGCGGTGCGGCAGCTCAAGCTGCAATGGCTCGACGAGGTGCGGCTGCGTAGTTGGCAGGATCAGGCCCGGTTGATGTGCAGTGTACCGGAGTTGTCGGCGCATGCAGCCCAGGTGCTGACCGGCGCGGGCATTTACGATGTCGAGATGCTGCGGGACGCCGAGGCGGACGAGCTCTTGGCCTCGATCGAGGAATTTCTCGAATCGAGCGAGGGGCAACGGTTCGCCCGTACCGGGCCGACACCGGATCGCGCGCTGGTCGTCGAGTGGATTCGCCGCGCGGGCCGGCCGCGGTCGTTGAGCATTCGTTAATGAGCGGGGGTCGTTAGGCCCCCGATTTTTTCGTGTCGATGAACGCTTCGCTGATTGCGATCTATCGGGAGGCTGACGTCTCCCGCTCTTTGATAAACTGCGATGAGTCGTGCTGCGATCCACATGCTAGCAGCGGCAGCGTTGATTTCAGCTTGGTCATTCCACGGCCGCTTGGCATAATGACACCGCGCAGTACGCGCCGCCGTCGAGCCATGTTGACCCACTCGATGCGCCTGACCGGTCGAAGGAATGACCATGCCGCCGCATTTTACGCTTTCGCGCATCGTAACGCCGAGTGTCGACGAGGACGCGGCGCAGTCGTTGGGGCCGATCGAGCTGTCGATCGTCATCCCCGTGTATCGCGGCGCGAACACGATCGGTCCGCTGGTCGGCAAGCTGGGCGAGTATTTGCAGGGTCGCTACCGCTTCGAGGTGGTGCTGGTCAACGACGGCAGCCCTGATAACTCGGCGCAGGTCTGTCGACGGCTGGCGAGTGCATTGCCCTGGGTGCGGTTTGTGAACCTGTCGCGCAATTTCAGCGAGCACAACGCGGTCATGGCGGGCTTGAATCATGCCCGCGGCGAGCATGTCGTGATCATGGACGACGACTTTCAGAACCCGCCCAGCGAAGTGCTCAAGCTCCTCGATGAACTTAAGCAGGGCTACGACGTGGTCTTTTCGTACTACGCGCTCAAGCAGCACGCTTGGTACCGCAACCTGGGAAGCCGCTTCAACAACTTCGTGGCCAGCATCTTGCTCGACAAGCCGCGCGAGCTGTACCTGTCGAGCTTCAAGGCCCTGAATCGGTTTGTCGTGCAAGAGATCATCCAGTACGACGGGCCGTATCCGTACATCGACGGGCTGGTGTTGCGCGTCACGCGTAATTACTCGCGCGTGCTGGTCGAGCACGACGCGCGTCAGGAGGGCAAAAGCGGCTACACGCTGCGCAAGCTCGTGTCGCTGTGGCTGAACATGTTCACGAGCTTCTCGGTGTTGCCGTTGCGGCTCGCGTCGTGCGCGGGCTTTGTGTGCTCGCTGCTGGGCTTGGGCTTTGCGTTGTATTTGGTCATCGCCAAGATCCTCAGCCCCGACGAGCCCGCCGGCTGGGCCAGTGTCATTGTCTCGATCTTCATCATTGGCGGCGTGCAACTGTTTGCCCTGGGGATGATCGGCGAGTACCTCGGGCGATTGTTCCTCAAGCAGAACGGCCGGCCGCAGTTCGTCGTCCGCGAACGGGTCAACTGCCCAAGCCGAGCCGAGCAGGTGCGCGGATGAGTCTGGCTGACAAGTTCCACGGTCGCAATGTGCTCGTCACGGGGGGGCTGGGCTTCATTGGCAGCAACCTAGCCATTAAGTTGGTGCAGTACGGCGCTCACGTCACGCTGCTCGACTCGCTGATCCCACAATTTGGCGGCAACTTTTTTAACATCGCGCCGATCCGCAATCAGGCGCGGGTCAACATTGCCGACATGCGCGACCCGAACTCGCTCGACATCCTCGTGCAGGGACAGGACTACATCTTCAATTTGGCCGGGCAGGTCAGCCACGGCGACAGCATGCGCGACCCGCAGCTCGACCTGGGCGTGAATTGCGTCTCGACGATGAACCTGGTCGAGGCGTGTCGCAAGCACAATCCGGAAGTGCGGATGCTGTACACATCGACGCGGCAGGTTTATGGCCGGCCGCAGACCTTGCCCGTGACCGAAGAGCACCCCACCGTGCCCATCGACGTGAACGGGATCAACAAGCTGGCGGCCGAATACTATCACCTGCTCTATCACACGACCTACGGTGTCCGCTCGACGGTGTTGAGGCTGACCAACACGTTTGGCCCGCGGCAACAAATACGCAGCAACCGGCAAGGGTTTTGCGGCATCTTCCTGAGACTGGCGTTGCAAGGGAGCAAGATCAGTTTGTTTGGCGGCGGCGCGCAGGCGCGCGACTTCAACTACGTGGACGACGTCGTCTCGGCGATGCTCCGCGCCGTTGTGACCGACGCGTGCTTTGGCAAGTTTTACAACCTGGGCTCGGCGCGGGCCTACACGCTGCTCGAGTTTGTCGAGATCCTGCGGAAACACTGCACGTTCGAGGTCGAGAGCGTGCCATTCCCCGACGACAAACGGATCATCGACATCGGCGACTACTATGGCGACTTCGCGCGGTTCCGCGCCGCGACCCAGTGGACGCCCGAGGTCGACCTGGAAGAGGGCATCGAGCGCTCGCTGGCGTTCTTCCGCGAGCACAGCGAGGTGTACTGGAAATGAGTTCCACGCAGGCCGCGCCCAGCGCGGTGAAAATGTTCGACTACCGAGTGCAACTCGCGGCCATCCGCGCCGAGGTGCTGCAAGCGGTCGCCGACGTGCTCGACTCGGGGCAGCTCATCCTCGGCCCGCGGGTCGAGCAGTTCGAGCGTAACTTCGCGCGGTGGATCGGCGCGGGGGTGCAAGGGGTCGGCGTGGCCAACGGCACCGACGCGCTGGCGATCGCCTTGCGGGCCTTGAACGTGGGGCCGGGTGATGAAGTGCTCACGGTCGCGAACACAGCCATCCCCACCGTGAGCGCCATCCGCATGGTCGGCGCGACCCCGGTGTTTTGCGATGTCGAAGCAGACACGCTGCTCATCGACCTCTGCGACGCCGAGCGGAAGATTACGCCCCGCACCCAGGCGATCATCCCCGTGCATCTGTTCGGCAACGCCGTCGACATGCCGGCCGTGCTCGACTTGGCCCAGCGACACAACTTGCGGGTCGTTGAAGACTGTGCCCAGTCGACAGGCACGCAGATCGACGGTCGCCACACGGGCACCTTTGGCGACGTGGGGTGTTTCTCGTTCTACCCGACCAAGAACCTCGGTGCGTATGGCGACGGGGGACTGTGCATTGCCCGCGATGCCGAGTTGGCGGCGGCCATGCGGCGCATCCGGATGTACGGCTGTGGGCAGACGTACTACGCCGAGCAGGAGGGGGTCAACAGCCGCCTCGACGAACTGCACGCCGCCATCTTGGACGTGAAATTGCGGCACCTGGACGACTGGATTGCCCGGCGACGCGCCTTGGCGGCAATTTATGACCAGGCGCTCGAGGGGGTCGTCGAACGGCCGCGGGTCCGCCTTGGCGTGTCGGCCAGTTACCATTTATATGTCATCGCGGTCGAGCAGCGTGCCGCGCTGATCGAATGTCTGAAACACAACGGCATCGCCACGGGGATCCATTATCCGCACCCGATCCATTTGATGCGGGGGTACGAGTTTCTGGGTTACCGCGCGGGGTCGTTGGCGGTCACCGAGCACTCGGCCGAGCGGATCGTGTCGCTCCCCTGCTATCCTGAACTGAGCGACGAAGCGGCCGAGCGTGTCGCGGCGGTGATTTGCGATGCACGCCAAGCTGGCTAGCCTGCGCCGGCTGGCGCTCTTTGCGCTGGTCGGCCTGACCAACACAGCGCTCATTTACGCGCTGTTCGTGGCTTTGCTGTACCTGGGGATGGGTTACAACTTGGCCGTGGTTGTCGACTACGCGGTGGGAATGATCCTCGGTTATGCCTTGCAGCGGCGGAGCACGTTTCGGGACCGGCAACCCTCGCCCGGGGCGTTCGCCAAGTACGTGACGACCAACCTACTGGCGTTCGGCATCGATCTCGGTACACTCAACGTGCTCGTGGTGCTCGTGGGCTCTCATCCAGCGGTCGCCCGGGTCGCCTCGATCAGCGTCATGGCTTTGGTGAGCTTTGCCTTGCAATTGGCCTGGGTGTTCCGGCAGGGCCCGACCCAGGGCTTGGAAGGTGCCGGTGACCAAAAATCGAGCCTGCCCCCGCCCCACGCTCCGCCCCGCCAGCATGCACATCAAGTCATTGATAAATAACCACTTAAGTCGAAATGCCTCACCTCCGATTAGGTCGATTATCCGGATCGGCTGGGGTTTCCCGGTCGGGGGGAGTAGGCACCCGTGGAAAAAAACCTATGATATCCGGACATGGCAGGCTTTGACTGCTATGAGAAATCCATGAAGTTTTCCAGCAAAGGTAGATCAGGATGAAGACGTTTGTAACCTTGGCCATCGCGCTGAGCTTGGGTATGGCAACGGCTTTCGGCATGACCGGCTGCACCGGCAGCAAGACCGAGAGCAAGGCACCGGCCAAGGCCGAGGCCGCCAAGGAAGCTCCCGCCATGTCGGGCCCTCCGGCCAAGACCGAGGCTGCTGCCCCGAAGGCCGAAGAGAAGGCTGCTGCCCCCAAGGCTGAAGAAAAGGCCGCTGCTCCGAAGGCTGAAGAGAAGGCTGCTGCTCCCAAGGCTGAAGAGAAGAAGTAGTCGACTCACGTCGCATCGCTGACACCAGTCGGTTTATATCGCTCGGGGGTGCATCGTCATCAGACGTTGCGCCCCCGAGTTTTTTTATGCGCCGACGTTGAGTGTGCGCCGACGATCGTACTGTGGCGAACGATCCCTATAGCCGCTGCGGCGGGTGGCTGGCGGTTTGCGTCTGCAAACCCCGGCTCACTTCGAGGCGGTGTCACATGTCACTCGCCGGGGTTTGCTTCGCAAACCACCAGCCACCCACAACGGTCGCGCTCACACGTGTGCGCCGACGACCGTACTGCGGCGAACGATCCCTACAGCCGCTGCGATCGGTACTCAACCTACACGGTAGTAGCCACGCAAATACTGCCTGCGCGATTCGCTTATCTCGTTACGGCAACCTAGAGTTGTGCGCCTTCTGAACTCGTCACACTCTCCTAACGCACGCGCGGGACAGCCCCTATGTTGACTCAGGCCTCTTCTGCTACATTTGCCACCAGCACGCACCCCTGGGTCCCATTCACCCGAGCGAGTCGCCAGACCGTGATGAACCATATTCAACCGCAGCGTGCTCGAACCAAGATCGTGGCTACCGTGGGCCCGGCGTGCCGCGAAGAGGACATGCTCGGCAAGCTTGTCGACGCGGGAGTCGACGTGTTCCGCCTGAACATGGCCCATAGCGACATCGCCGGCCATAGCGAGGTCGTCGCCCGCATCCGCCGCGTCAGCGAGCAGAAGGGACGCCCGATCGCCATCCTCGCCGACCTGGCGGGCCCCAAAATCCGGCTCGGCGAATTGCCCGACGGTCAAATCACCTGCCAGAGTGGCGACTTCCTGACGTTCGTCCGGGGCGATCATCCCAGCGGGCCCGGGCAGCTCACCACCAACTACGAGAAACTGATCGACGAACTGCAAGTTGGCGATCGCGTGATGCTGGTCGACGGCACGATCCGCCTGGAAGTGGTCGAGAAAGTCCGCGACGGCATCCGCTGCGTCGTGCAACAAGCCGGGCTCATCCGCAGCCGCCAGGGGGTCAACCTCCCCGGCGCCAAAATCAGCCTCCCCGCCATGAGCGAGACCGACTGCGAACACGCCGTCTGGGCCGCCAAGAACGGCATCGATTACGTCAGCCTCAGCTTTGTACGCACCCCCAAAGAAGTCAGCGAGCTCAAGTGGCTGCTCGGCTATCACAAGAGCCCGGCCCATGTGATTGCCAAGATCGAGAAACAAGAGGCGCTCGACCAACTCGAAGCGATCATCCAGGCGGCCGATGGCATCATGGTGGCCCGCGGCGACCTGGGAGTCGAGATCGACATCACTCAAATCCCGGTCGTGCAGAAGCGGATCGTCGCCATGTGCAACCGCTACGACAAGCCGGTGATCATCGCCACGCAAATGCTCGACAGCATGCAGCACTCGCGGCAGCCCACCCGGGCCGAAGTGACCGACGTGGCCAACGCCATCCTCGACGGCTGCGATGCCTGCATGCTCTCGGGCGAAACGGCCGTGGGCGAGTTCCCGGTCGAGGCGGTCGAGGTCATGAATCGCGTGTCGCTCAACACCGAGCGGTCGTTTGTCGATCGTCCGGCCGCGCCGCCGCCGGTCGTGCTCAGCGAGAATCTTAAGCCGGTCACGCAAGGCGTGGTGTTTGGCGCGGTCCACATTGCCCAGCAGCTCAAGGCCGAGATGGTCGTGGTGGTGAGCACCGGCGGGGCCACGGCCCTGGCCCTCTCGAAGCGTCGCGCGCCGATTCCGATCGTGGGCGTGAGCGACAAACGCGAGACGCTTAACAAGATGTGCCTGTACTGGGGCGTCATTCCGGTCACCGGCGCGCCGACGACCGACAGCATCGAACTGCTCGACCATATCGAGCGTTGGGGCCTCGCCGAGGGCTGCCTGACGCAAGGCGGCTACATCGTGCTCGTCGCCGGGCTGGGCTTGGCGAGCAAAGGGCACAACATGGTCCGCGTCCACCAAGTCGGCGGCGGGTAAATCAGCGAGACCAGCGAACGTGATGGATCGGCGATTGCAACCGCGCCCGCTCCACCGCCTTAACAATTCCCTCTTCGATGAGCTTCCAGGCCTCGTCACGCGGCGAGTAAGAAGTGACAAGCTTCCCTTTGCAAGGCAAGTTTTCCAGTTTTGAAAAGTCTTCGACTTGCCAGGTGCAGTCGCGCAACAAGACCGGAACCACGATGGCCTGCTGCCGGTCATGCATGGCCATCGAGAGTGGCCGTTCTTGCTCGGTAATGTACTTCGAGGCGAGGAAATATCGGCTGACCATATACAAAATAATTTTGGCTTGGGTCAGCCGTTCCTTGATCGTTTCGTCCCAATCCTCGCCGGGCACCAAATCGGTGTCGCGCCAAGGAGCAATGTAACCACGCCGAACCAACACGCGCAAACTAGGCAGCAATTGGCTCATCTTCTTGGCGTCGTCGTGCGAGTAGCAAATAAACAGCGGCATTGCGGGTTCGTCCGGCTTGCTGGCCTGCGAACTCTCCACCTGTTGCAATGTCTGCCGAATATTCACCGCAACGGTGCGTCCGTCCGCCTGTTCCAGGCGTGTTGTTTCGTTGTTTTGTGCCGCGGTACGCAACACCTCCAATTCGGTCCAGGCTCCCTTGTCCGTTTCACTGGCGATGCGTGTCTCCACCGGCAATTTGTCGTGCAGATTGGCCATCTCCGCCAACACAAATTCGGTCAACCAAACCCGGTCCTCTTCGTTCTCCCCCACGACAAAAACTTCGGTGACTCGGCCGTCGTGGTCGCCACGCACCAGGACCCGGGCCTTGCCGCGCGCCAACACCACCCCGTGCCGCCAGCGCGTCTGGCCATGACTGAGCGTATGTGAACGAACGATGAACCGGGGCAGTAAATTCGGCGGACGCAATTCACGGTACCGAAACTCAATCCGCTTGGCGTCGGTAAACTTCGTCAGGGCGGTCGGTTGATTTTCATTCAACAAACCGGGCACCAAGTAGTGCCCATTGCCGGTCTCTATCGGAAAACAGAGCTCAAACTTCTCCATCAGGGCCAACAAAAACCCGTGCATTTCCAGCGGATACGTTCGCTTCGACTTCAACGCCTTCGGAAAATCGCCCAGGCGCAATTCACCCTGGGTCTGCTGTTTGTGCATCCAACGCAAGATCGTGTAAATGCCATCGACCAGCCAGCGGGGTTTCAATACGCTCTTATCCCGCAACCGCGAGTCCTCCCGGTAATTGAGCGCGATCCCCAGGCAGTCCAAAATCGTCGCCAGCGTCTCCTGCGACTCGGCGGTGCTGACCCCTTCTTGAGCACAGATTTCGCGATACCGATCAAACGTCACGAAGCTCTCCGCCATGTTCTCCAGCTTTGTGCGAATGCGTGCCCACTCGGGCGCGATCTTCTCGCGCACGCTGGGCAGCTTGCCAGCCAAGGCGCCAAGTTGCTTTTTCAACGGCTCGATCCCGCAGCGCGGATCGCAATCCGTTTTCACGACCGCCTGAATTTCCGGGTAGTTCTCACGCAGGTAATGCGCATCGATATCGAAGGGATGCGTCTTGCTCTGGTTGAGCGCAATCACCACGGGGGACCCCGTGCCATAGGTCCGAATCAGACGCAGCCAGTATTCGGCCTCGCGCATCGCCCCCCCTTGCCGACCGCTCAGTACGACGAGGTAAATACTCCGCTTGGAGAAAAAGAACTGGTGGGTCTGATGCAGAAACTCTTGTCCGCCAAAATCCCAAATATGAGCCGTAATCTTGGTCTTGCCCGCCAGCAAGGGGAGTAGATGGCGTTCGATGCCAGGAGTCTCGGGCTCGGTTCCGTTATGGTCTTCGCCCCGCAACGCTTTGCTCAGCGAGGTTTTGCCCACCCGTCCATGCCCAACCAACAGCAATTTAACTTCATTCAGCGGCTGCGCACTCCGCTTCAGCCGGCTGAAATAGTATTCAAAAATAGCCTTGGGGTTTGCGGGCTTCTTTCGCCCTGACGTCTCGAAAGGTTTAGGGCCAAGAATCTCGTCAGGCAAATTGAGTCTGACGTTTCCATGCAAATAGAGTTCACGTAGTGCAGTTAGCTGCGCGATTGACTCGGGAAGCGCAGTCAATTGGTTGTCGACAAGATCCAGAAACTGCAACTGCGTGAGTTGGCCCAGCCACTCCGGAACCGTCGTCAATGCGTTGTCGGAAAGATCCAGCACCTGCAACTGCGTGAGTTGGCCCAGCGACTCCGGGACCGTCGTCAATTGGTTGCTGGAAAGATCCAGAAACTGCAACTGCGTGAGTTGGCCCAGCGACTCCGGGGCCGTTGTCAATAGGTTGTCGGCAAGATACAGATGCTGCAACTGCGTGAGTTGGCCCAGCCACTCCGGGGCCGTTGTCAATTGGTTGTTGAAAAGAAACAGCAACTGCAACTGCGTGAGTTGGCCCAGCGACTCCGGAACCGTCGTCAATGCGTTGCTGGAAAGATCCAGAAACTGCAACTGCGTGAGTTGGCCCAGCGACTCCGGAACCGTCGTCAATGCGTTGCTGGAAAGATTCAGTATCTGCAACTGCGTGAGTTGGCCCAGCCACTCCGGAACCGTTGTCAATGCGTTGCTGGAAAGATTCAGTAGCTGCAACTGCGTGAGTTGGCCCAGCGACTCCGGAACCGTCGTCAATTGGTTGTCGGCAAGATACAGATGCTGCAACTGCGTGAGTTGGCCCAGCGACTCGGGCAACTCGGTCAGCTTTAAGCCGCTCAGATCTAAAGAGCGAGCGCCGGATCGTAGTGCCGCTTCGATCTTTTTTGCCGCTTCTCGATAAGCACCATCGCGCGCCATCTCTGCCCCCTGATGCTAAACGTTTTTGGTCCATCGGCTGATCAGTCAACCCTCATACCAGCTCAAATTGTAGCCGATTGACTGGGAACACTTAAAGGCGCTCTGCACCCAAATCCCGTAAACCGCCCCAGACGCGGCAGCCCGGCAGCGCCACGGTGAAGAACGAACATGCTCACCCCCGCGTGAGCATGGAACTGTCGGGATTCAAGTGACTCGCCGGTGCAGAAGCCCATTGCGATCACGTTCGAGTGGTCTACTTCGCCGCGCCTTGCCAGAGGCGGTAGGTCTTGTAGCCGCCACCGATGTTCGCGGCACGATAGCCGTGCTGTAACAAAATACGCGTCGCCAGGTAGCCACGCTGACCAACCTGACAATACACGGCCAACGCACGCTCCCGCGGCAGCTCGCTAAGCCGCGCGCGTAGTTCATCCACCGGAATGTTGATCGCCCCGGGAATGCTCCCCGCCGCAAACTCGCTGGGCGTCCGCACGTCGAGCAAGTACGGCTTGCTCTCGGCCCTCTCGGCCTGCACCGCTTCGACATCGAGCTGCGGATGCTCGCCGCGCAGCAGGCCGCTCGCCACGAAGCCCGCCATGTTGATCGGGTCCTTGGCCGACCCGTACTGCGGTGCGTAGGCCAGCTCCATTTCCTCCAGATCGAACACGGTCATGCCCGCCTGAATGGCAACGGCAAGCACGTCGATCCGCTTGTCGACCCCCGCGCCGCCGACGGCTTGAGCACCGAGGAGCAGGCCATTCTCGCTGTGAAACAGCAGCTTGAGGGTCATGGCCTCGGCGCCGGGATAGTAGCCGGCGTGATGCGCGGGATGGATGTAGACCTTGCGGTACGGACGATGCATGCGGCGGAGCGTTTTCTCTGACGCGCCGGTCATGGCGGCCGTCCGCTCGAACACCCCCACGATCGCCGTCCCTTGCGTGCCACGGTACGAGGCCGCGCGACCGAAGATATTGTCGGCCGCGAGTCGCCCCTGCCGATTCGCGGGCCCGGCCAGCGGTACCTGAGTCGGGTCGCCCGAGATAAAATCCTTGACCTCAATCGCATCGCCGACGGCGTAAATGTCGGGGTCGCTGGTTTGCAGATACTCGTTGACGCGAATACCGCCGCGCGGGCCGGCTTCCAAGCCCGCCTCGACCGCCAACTTGTTCTCCGGTCGCACGCCAATGCCCAACACGACCAGCTGCGCCGACAATCGCTCGCCCGACTTGAGCTGCACGAGCACGTTGTCGCCATCGCGCTCGAACCCCGCGGCACTTTCTCCGAGCAGCACGCGGACGCCGTGCGCCTCAAGCGTTTCGAGCAGCGGAGTGGTCATCTCCTTGTCGAACGGCGGCAGCACTTGGTCTTGCAATTCGACCACGGTCGTCGCCACGCCTCGTCGCACGAAACTCTCGACGAGTTCCAGGCCGATGAAGCCCGCCCCAACCACCACGGCCGCTCGGACTCCGGCGTCGATGCGCTGCTTAATCTGGTCGACGTCGGCAAGATTTCGGAGCGTAAAGATGCCGCTCAGGTCGAGCCCCGGCAACGGCGGTCGCAGCGGCGCGGCTCCGGGCGCGAGGATCAGCTTGTCATACGACTCGACATACTCGCGCCCCGTGCTCAGCTCGCGCACGCGCACGGTCTTGGCCGCGCGGTCGATCGACTCGACCGAGCTGCGCGTGCGGACATCGAGCTTGAATCGTTCGCGGAGCCGCTCGGGCGTGGTGATGAGCAGCTTGTCGCGCTCGGCAATCTGGCCGCCGACATAATAGGGCAAGCCGCAGTTGGCAAACGACACGTCCGGTCCGCGCTCAAAGACAATGATCTCCGCGTCTTCCGAGAGCCGCCGGGCTCGCGCGGCCGCCGAAGCTCCACCCGCCACGCCACCGACGATGAGCAATTTCATGATGCCACTCCGTGAAAAGATTAGGGCGTTAGCGTGTGCAACAAGCTTTCGTATCGTTGCGGCACTGGTTCCAGGGCATGCGCGCCAGCAGCATTCCCATGCCGCAGGTGTCGGTGATGCCGGCAACGAGCAAGCCCGCCCCAACGAACGCCGCCAGACCAATGAAACCCACGTTGACAAAGTAGCCGAGCGCCGCGCCGAGCAACACCAGCGACCCGGCCGCGATCCGGACCTGACGTTCGAGCGAGATCGCCTTTTGACCCCGCACGACATTCAGCCCGGCTTGGACACAGGCGAGCGTCCCCCCGGCGACGTTGACGACATTCGTGAAGCCTGCTTGCTGGAACTTGTCGCAGGCCTGCTGAGCCCGCCCGCCGCTGCGACAGATCACGTACAGCGGCTCGTCGGCCGCGCCCTGCCGGGCCTGCATGAGCGCCGCGGGATCGAGCTGATCCAGCGGCACGTTGCGAGCCACATCGACATGCACTTCGCGAAACTCGACCGGCGTGCGCACGTCGATCAGCTCCACGCATTTGCCCTGCTTGCACAGTTCAGCCAGTTGGGCTGGCGAGATCGTGGCGGCGTTCATCATGGACTCCAGCTGTAGGACAGATACGAAAAGATTTATATCTATCGATATAACGATATATGAGCGAAAAATAATCGAGTGTTATCCGCCGAAGCGGGCTTCAATACAGGCCATCAGGTTTTCCAGATGTGACTCGGCAATTTGGTAATACGCCTTACGGCCGTCCTTCTCGCTGTTGAGGAAACCGCAACGCTGCATGAGCCGCAGATGTTCCGACGCCATGTGGCTGGGGATGCCGCACGCCTCGGCCAGCTCGCCGACCGTGTACCGGCCGCGGAGCAGCATTTGCACCATTCGCAGCCGATGCGGATGCGCCAGCGTCTTGAGGCACTCGGCCGCCTGCTCGAGCGCCGCCAGCGGCGTCCATTTAGGCGTTTTAGTGGACTTGGTTTTGGTAGCCATGTGGATTGACCTCGCTATTCAAATATATCGTAATGTTCCGACATGTCAATAAGTGTTTTTGGCCTGATGAGGCGATATTTTCCCCAATAGGTGGGAATAATTCGGCCACGGCCACGCGATTCTTACCGAGGAGAGAACACCACACCCCCATTCGGTGACCTATGAAAACCATGCTCTTGTTGGCCGGATTGCTCATCCCTCCGCCCGACACGCTTGAGACCGAGGCAGGCGCCCTTGGCGTCAAAGTTGAAGTGGGCGAGGTGAATGTTTTCTTCGGTCGCGAATTCAGCTGCGAGTACGTCTGCGGCTGTGGCGGCTTTTTCTGGGATGAGGATGAAGCAGAGCCCATCATCATTTCCATCGACTGAGTCGAGTCCGCGGACGGCGTGGATATGGCGCTGAGGCGTGGGCACGCGTGAAGCTATCGGGAACCTGACGGTTCCCGCTCGTTGACGAAATAATGGGCGACGATGTAAGAGACGTGGTCACGGTCAGTCGCGCCGCGATGGTGCAGAACCCCTCGGCGTACGCTGCGTTGCAGCTATCGCCGGGGGCTAAAGGATGGAGGCGATGTTGGGCGATGCGCCACGCTGCGGCGGCAAAGCCGCCGGAAGTGGGTCTGAAACCAAACACCAAACACCAAACACCAAACACCAAACACCAAACACCAAACACCAAA
>CAZZBK010000074.1:0-29137 GCA_964652155.1 uncultured Planctomycetaceae bacterium
AGCCCGGCAACGGTTGCCTCAAGCGCCTTGATGCGCTCCCCTTGCGTCGGGCGCTTGGGCTTGGGCTTGGGTGTCCTGACGGCAGGAGTTGCCACGTCCTGGACCCCCACCTCCCGCAGCGCGCGGCGCACGCGGCCAATGGCTGACGTCTTGTCGTAGCGGGTCGGCGTCTTGGAGACTGCCACCCGCCGTTCGGACTCCCCGCGCCTGATGATCACCTCGGCCATGCGGGAGTTTCCAGCCCATGCCAGCGTGGCACCCGCTGCCGCATAGTGAGCCACCTCACGGGTGATCGCATTGCGGAGATCGGAATAGGCAGACATGGGCGTAACCACTAACCTCGGCTGTCTAGTTGGCTCTTCTTGCGACCAGCACGCCTAATTGCCAACGCCTCATCATAGCGGTCTGCGGCACATGGCCGACAATACCGTTTGGCACGGCTACCGACTGGCTGCCCGCAGCGCGCGCACGGCTTCTCAAAGCTCTTCGACGGCTTGCCGACCAAGTCCGCCAAGGCTCCGCTCGGGCGCCTGCCGCTTCTGTCTCTGCGCATCACGCCGCTTCCCTTCCCCTCCACGGCCGAAGTTCTTTCACTTCGTCATCCCACACCCAATGCTCAATGATAGGCTCGATCCGCCTCACTACCTCGTAGGCGCGGGCGCGGCGCGGAATGTGCGTCAGGTAGCCGAGATCGACGAGCGTCCGCATCGCGTCGTGTATGTGGCTGTGGCTCAAGGCACCAAGCGCCGCTGTCACTTCGGCTACGGTGACGCTGCGTCCGGCATCCTGCTCGCCCTGGATGTAAAGCAGCACCTTGCGCTGTTTCCTTGTCATCGGCGCCTTCCCGCCGAGCGTCGCTCGACCTCGGCCGATTTGATCCTCGCCCTACGCATCTCCTCGCTGATGTAGCGGACGGTCTCGCCGCCCTCACGGAGATCCCTGACCGCCTCGTCGAGTAGGCCACGCCAGACCGTGTGCCAGTCCATGCGGTCGATCCACGTGCCATTGAGCATGCGGGCATCAGGATCGTCGGCGATCATCCGGGCGTAGAGCGCGCCGGCGAGGCGCTTCCCGTGCGCATCGGATTCAGCCCAGACGAAATCCAGCACGATGCAGTGCGGCTCCGCCTTGCTCCCCTCCCAATGCTCGGAGGCCGTGCGCACCGGGGCTTGGAGCGGATTGCGCACGACGCGGATGCTGATCGGCCAGTGGCGCGAGTTGCCGCCCTGGAACGTGACGGGGCCCGGCGGCCCGATCAGGCAGACGGCGTGGTGATCCAGCCCGACCTCGGCCACGCCGAAGTCCCGCGTGCGCATTTCCTGCGTCCGGCGGTACTCCGCGATCTCGGAGGAGAGATAGGCCGGATCGAGCCTCACGACGTCGGCACCTCCTGCTTGTTCCGATCCTCACAACGAACCTCGCGCACGTAGGCCTTGTCGCCTGTGACGGTGTCCATTGCAACGTATCTCTGGCCGGTTGCGTCGGCGTACCGCCACGCCCTGTGCACGTGGAGACACACCGGCCACGGCACGATCTCCCGGATCGGCTCGCCGACGTGGAGCAACAGGATCAGCACGGCTTCCGTCATTGCGTTGCCTCCTCGGCCAGCAACTTCGCCCGATCGAACACGAGCCCGGTTCGGGCAGCGAACTCGTCGAGCACGCCAATCGGCCGCCCGGTGTCCCAGCCGCATCTGGCGATCTCGTGCATGACGGCAATGGTGATGCGCCGAGCCTTCTCGTCGGGGCACCCAGCGCCCTCCGTCGCCTTGATCTCGCAGGCTATGCGATCAACCGCGTCGCTCATGATTTATCCCTCTCTGGCGCGGCGCACGTGCCGCAATCGGCATATCTCTCCCGGAACGTGCCGCACACCGGACACGGTTGATCCCCGTGAGAGGAGATCGATCTGCCGAGTGCATGGTTGAGCCGGTTAAGCGCAGAGCAAACCCGAGAGCGGACCAGGCCATCAGTTGCCATCGATAGCCCCGCAAGGACATCTCCTGCGTCGAGCATCGCCAGAGTTAGCCGGTCAATTTCCCGCGTGATGCGGAGGGCCTTCTCCTCCGTCATCCTATCCAATGCGTCGCTAGCCACGTCGCCCCCTCATTCCGCTGCATCGAGCATGTCCATCTGCTTGCCGAGGACGCCATCGAGCGCTTTCGATAAACGAGAGGTCGCGAGCTTCATCGACCTCTCCAGATCCCTCATACCGGAGTAGGTTCGCGTGAGCCCCGATTCCCTAACCAGTTTGACGGCCCGAACGATCTCGTCATTGTCGAGCAGCCGCCAGTTATCGTCGCCGAGCTTGTCCCGCAGATCGTTCAGGGCCTTGATCGCCTCGTCTCCTTTGCGCGTCCGGCTGGAGACCTCGCGCTCGAACCTGTCGTTATCTAGCTTACGGTAGGCTTCCACCTTGTCGTGCACGAGCTTGGCGACCTCGCCCGCATCGGCTTCATTGGCGCGGCGCACCAGAGCAGCCATGAATGCCCTCGTCACGGGCTTCGCCTCAAGCGCTGGCGCGGGCTTGGCGGCAACGAGTTTCGTACCGTCGACCCGCAGCCACCCCCAAGTCGCGGGGAGCAGCGACTCGTCTACAGCGTTCGCCGGCGCGACAATCCACCAGTGATCACAATACTGCTGCACGGCGGCGGACTTTTCGGGATTGGCAATCTCCGACATGAAGTCGGCCTTCGAAACCTTGATCTCAAACCCGTGCACGGCGAGTCCGCGCGACGGGAACAGGTTCATCGCTACGGCATCGGCGTAGCGCCGAGCGTTTGTCCCTGTTGCGTTGGCGACCTCAAAGCACAGCGCCCACTCGGGATGCTGGTAACGCTTCCGCAACAGAGCGCGGACATCAGTTGCCGTGATCACGCCCGCCTCCGTGCCGCTCTGTTGCGCTCCTGGACCTCGGCAAGCCGTGCCGCGCCCCTTGTTCCGGGCCTATTGGCAGCATCGACCAGATCGCCAATGGCTGTCCTGTAGATCTGTTGCGCTCTCTGCCGGCTTCGTCCGATCTCGTCCCCGAGCCCCTGCCATGTGACAGGGGGTGCCAGCATGCGACCCCGAAGCACAACCATCTCACGGGCGCGTGGCAGAACCTCGCAGAACCAACCCATGACCGTCTCGAAGTCGGCCCAGTCTTCGGGCTGGGCAACCAATGGCGGCGCCCAGTCGTCGCCCTTGGACTCTGACTGATAGACCTCCGCCCAGGTCAGTTTCAGATCGGACAGCACTGCCGCGTTGGTTTTCTGCCGGCGGAGATCGAGCGGCATGGACCGCTCCAGGATCAGATGCCTCATGATCCGGGCCTCGCCGTGCTCCTGGCTGACCGATCCCATCGGCTCGTAGACAACCAGTGTCACGTCACGCCACCAGGGCAGCCCGTCCCGATCCTCGGGCATCCGGTCGGCGTTGGCACGGGCTGCCTCGCGCCACTCCTCCATCTCGGCGGCAGCGGTTGCCGCGTCGAAGGCTATCCCGCCAATGCTTGCCAGTGCTGGCCGCACCACAACGGGCATGGGCTTGGGACTGATCCCGTTGGGCCATTGCCAACGGCTGGCGTCCAGCGGTTGCCATGCTTCGGGGCGAGCTCGCAGCGGTCGCAGATCGCGGCCGACGATTTCGTGCCAGTGGCGCTTGCCTTTCTTGTCGACCTCGCTGGCGGCCTCGACGACATAGCCCGGCCAGCGGACGCGCACATGGACGCGGCCAGCGGGGAGATCGTCGAAGCTAAACCAGTCATCGGGGGACATCCGCCTTTGCCTTCTTGGCCTTGGCTATGGCTTCGCGGGGCACCCGATGCAGATGGTCTGGGCAGCAGCAACGGATGTTGCGACACTTCGATATGATCTCGTCGCCACGATAAAAAGGCCCCACAAAAAGGACGTAGGCAGCCCTCTGCACGGCGACCGTCTTGCCCTCGACCCGGATGGATGGAACCGTTGCAATCCAGCAATCCCCCTCGATCTGGCACCGCTGCAACAAATCTACACGGGGGTTCCGGAACCTGTTCCTGTCAAACCGTATCCTCCAAGACTTCTCGGCGCTCGCCATCCATTCCTCGGTCGTCACGGCGCCATCTCCGCCGCAACCTGCCCCGGCATGAGCGGCCTCTCCTGGATGCCGAGGTAGAGGTGATCCGGGCAACAGCAGAGCTTATTCCCACAAGAGTGGAGCACCGAGACACCCTCCGCTACCGGACCAACGAACAAGGCATAGGCCGCTCGATGGGCGTTCCGCGTGGTTCCGTCAATCGCGATAACGCCATAGCCGCCCCGCTTGATACCTCTCCAAATCCAACAATCGCCAATGATCTCGACACGCCTGAGCAGCCTTAGCCGAGCCCTCTTGTAGAGATCGAATGCGCGCCAAGCATCTGACATGATTGCGGCCCCCAGATGTAGTCTCAACACACTGTGCCAGATCGTTCCGGAAAACACAACGTTCGACTCATGTCGATGAACTGTCGAACCATCGACATGACCCATGGATCATGTCGATGCCGCGTGCATGATCAGTGGCTCATGTTCTCGTTTTCGCGTTCCGTGGACATATTCACGTACCCGTCACCGCACTGATTGCGTTGACGGCATGCGGCGGCGAGCAGTCGGAGCTGTCCTCCCACTCGATCGCCTTCATCGCTGCCGAGACCTTGAGTAGATGGGCCGCAAAGCCGAGCCGAGCAAGGCAGTTGGCTTCACCCGTCTCACGGCCCTCGAATGTGCGCCCGGACTCCAGCGCATCGGCAAATCGATCGACGATGTCGAAGGCGTACTCGTAGCTGCCGCCGCTCATGCCCTCGCCCCATCGCCATCCCCTCCCCACTTCTCGCCCATCGGCGTATCGGAGCCGGAGCGCTTGCCTTCCAGGGCATGGAGATAGGTGCTCATGACCGCTTCGAGCTCGTCCCGCTCGTCCTTCGACATCTTCCGTAGGGCAATGACCTTCTTCATGATCTTCGGGTCGAAGCCGTTCGCCTTTGCCTCCGCGAACACGTCGGCTATGTCGGCGGCAAGAGCCTTCTTCTCCTCATCGAGCCGCTCGACTCTTTCGATGTACTGGCGCAGTTGCGCTTGCGACGATGCCTGTAGCGTCATGCCTATTCCTCCCCGGCTCGTAGAGTTTGCCCCCCGGCGGCAGCCAGTAGGCCATCACGCCGTCCTCGACCTCGATGTACCCGTCAGGCCCGCGGATCTCGTTGTCGTTGGCAAAACGCCGAGCGCGGGCGATGGCCGCCTCGCGCTTGCGGCGCGCATCCCAACGGGCAACGATCTCAGCAGGCGTGGCCATCAGGCGGCCTCATCGATGTTTTCCTCGTCCTCATCATCCTTCGTCAGCGCGGCGATCTGCTCTTGCGACAGGAGGAGACAAGCCAGGATGGTCTTACCGCCGAGATCGATCGTCTCGTCGGTATCGTAGATCGGAGCACCCGAGAGAGCGCAGCGGATGGGGCTATCGTTGAGATCTTCGGAGATGGCATCTCCAGGCGCATTGTTGTAGGCGTCCGTTGCCTCTTGCTCCATCCGCTTGAGATCAGAAAGCTGGCTCGGCCCCTTGATCTTGGCGAACTCGGCATCATACCAGTCGTTGATTTCCCGCCGCCTCTTGTGGTGCTCTTCGCCAAGCGCGTCGAGCGCCTGCCGCTGCTGCTCGGTCTCGGGCGGGTCTTCCGCTTCATCCAACGCCCGTTCTGCCGCCTTCATCGCCTCAAACAGGCGCGCGGCGTTCTCGCGTTCCGCTAGATCCGGCACCATCGCCGCGTATTCTTCTCTCGTTTTCGTCATGTCGTCCTCCGTTCTTGTCACTCGAACAGCGTGCTTCTCGCGCAGCCGATCTCGGCCGCCGCCTCGTCTTGAGTGAAGCCTTTCATGACCAGTTTGCTAGCCCACATGCGCCGCAGGTCACTGATCGCCTTGGCCCGTGTCCGCGCCGATCCCCGTGCCTGCCGCAACAGCAGCCGCGTGTAGGATTTGGAAAGTTGGAATCTCGCGGCAATGCGTGCAGTCGTTTCTCCGCGCTCGGCCGCCTCGAATATCCTGATGTTGCGATGGCTCACGGCTTTTCCCCATGCCTCACCACGCGCACTCTCTTGCTTGATTTCTGGCGGATGTGCTCGGAGACAGAGAGTTTCCGCTTGGTTTTCGAGACTTTCCCGTCTTTCCCAATTCGGAAAGTCTTGCTGAGACGGGCCACGTCACCCGCCCATCAAATCGAGTAGATTGCCAGACCCGCCAACCGTCTCCACGCTGGTCATGTTCTTGACCGCCTGCTTGAAGTAGCTCGGCTTCAGCTCAGACCCTATCGCCTTTCGCCCCATTTGAAGCGCCACATAAAGCTCAGATCCAATCCCAGCGAATGGCGAGAAGACTACGTCGCCAGGGTTAGACCAAAGGTCGATGCACCTCCTGATGACAGTTAGCTGCAAAGGCGAGATGTGTGCCTCGTCGGGCTCTTCCCTTGCCTCTTTGCGGTTCAGCACGTCACCCTGAGCAATATCCATCCAAACACTTTCGGCGTAGCGCTGCCAGACTGCAACCGAATACCATGGGTCGCCCGGCTTATCCCACGACACGCCCCGGAACGCGCTTTCGGATTTGAGTGCCCCGTCAGGATCAGCCTCACATCCATAATATGCGTCGAACGGTCCCGATACAGGCTCCGCGTTGTCACCTGGCTTGCGGAACACTACGACATAGTCGGCCAGAGCCATGCGGCTGATCGTGGAATCCTTGACGATCTGCTTGTGCAGCAAGCCAATCGACTTGGACCTCTGCATCGCCGCCACAGGGTCTTTCCTGATCATGACCTCGGAGTGGAAGATGAACCCCGCATCCTGATGGGCGCGCACGACCTCGCCCCGAAAGTCTCTGATGCCAATGAACCCGTCTCTCGTCTTCGACGTCGGCAACTGCATGACGTGGACACACACGATCCGCCCCGGTTTCATGACCCGGTAGCACTGGTCGATCAAGAACTTGAAGTGCGTCCAGAACGTCCCCTTGTCTGTGCAATTTGACATATCGCGAGGATCGTCACTGAATGTATACAGCGACTCGAATGGCGGAGAGTATATGATCTGATGCACGCTGTTGTCTGGCAGTCCTCTTGATACTTCGACACAGTCTCCATTCCAAAGATGCCAATTGCTGCCTGCGACCTGATCTATCACCTTAGCCACGTCGGAACCTCCATTGTTTTCTTGTGCTTGATGGGGGCGCTTTGAACGGCCCCCTTGAGTACCCGCTTAGTCAGATCCTTCATGTGATCCGCCATCTGCTCCAGCATGTAGTCGGCGGCTTTCTCCTTGGCGTCGAGGTTGGCGACGACGGCGCCCTCGGTCTCCGCCGCTATCATGTAGACGTTGACCGGCTTCGTTTGACCGAACCGCCAGCACCGACGGACAGCCTGATAGAGTTGCTCGAACGAGTTGTTCAGCCCCAGGACAACCATATCGGCGCAACCTTGGAAGTTCATGCCGAACCCAGCGATGCTAGGCTTGGACACCAGGATATTGATGTCCCCATTCGCGAACCCGAGCAGATTGCGTGCTTTCGTGTCAGCGTCGTCAGATCCCTGCACATTTACCGCACAACCCAGCGCATCGCGGATCATGGACGCCTCGTCATTCAGTTGACACCACACCAGCCACTGTCTGCCGGGCTTGCCATTGATGATCTTGACGGCCGCAGCAACTCTGTCGGCGATCGATGTCCGACTGGCATGGCGCTGGTCTTGAAGTGTCACGGCCTCGGTTGGAAACAGCATCCCCGTGTCGATGTTTGCCTTGTATTCGACCGGCACCGTCACCTGATGCTTGATCAACGGAGGCAGGTCATATCCGGGCTCGTCATAGCCAATATCTCTGGGGTGGCGGATGACCACAGCCCATGTCGATATCCATCGCCAGAAGTCCTTCTCCGCATGACCTTTTAGACGCCAGTCCGCGATCGGTTTTGACCCATGATTGCTGACGTTCGTCGCCCGGATAGACCCGTCGTGGATGAACCACGTCGCGAGCATTTCCTTGGCATTCAGAACTCCCAGGAACTCGGCATGATTGCCAAGCTCAACGTAGTCGTTTGGTGCCGGCGTTGCCGTGCAGCACAACCGATACGGAATGCCCGAGCACATTTCTGTCAGCAGCGCCCTGGTCTTCGAATCGTGCGACTTGATGATGCTCGACTCGTCGAGAACGACCCCGCCGAACCGGCTCATGTCGAATTTCTCAATGCGATCGTAGTTGGTCACTACGATCGTCGACGATATGGTGCCGTCGTCGGCCGCATACGCCACGTCAGGAATGCCGAACTTCTTCGCCTCTTGCACCGTTTGCTGCGCTACCGCAAGGGGTGTCAGCACCAGCACATGCTGGCCTGTGTGCCCGCGGACGACATCCGCCCACGTTAATTGCTGGATCGTCTTGCCCAGCCCCGTGCCCGCAAAGATCGCACATCGGCCTTGCCTCAGCGCCCAAGTAACGATGTCACGCTGAAACGGCTTCAGAGTGCTGGGCAAGGCGGGAACATCGGAAATTCCCCTCTGCCTTGGCGCCCGCGTCTTGTCTGCGATGAACTTCTCGTAGGTCGTCGTCAAAGAAGCCCCCCAAATGTTCATTCACCTTATCAAATGAGCATATCGACCATACTCGTCAATGACTACCCCGGCAACTTTTCGCGACAATCCCCCAGCCAATTCTCATTCCGCAGGCTCCGTCTCAAATGGCCACCGCATCAGGACGGCATACTCGCCGTGGCTGGTCATGTGAAGCTCGTCGTCAAACACCCATCCCCGCGACAGGAACAAGAGGATTTGAGAATGCGGGACATAGCGGAGCCATGTGATCATGGTGCCCGCGCCTCCGCCTTGCGCGCGCGGCGCCGTGCATAGGCGGCAGCAGAGCGATCGAGATGGCGCTGCCTGAATGCGGGATCGCTTGCGTACCGACCCCGCCAATGCTTGTTGCGACCGGCTTTGTAGACCGCACTTTGCTGCCAGCGCACGTCGCACGGCCTCATGCTCTTGGGACACCGGGCCCGCTGCTTGACCGACTGGACGTATTCAGAAAGGCACCCGACCTCGGCGGCAATAGTCGCCGGTGTCATGCCCTGAGCAAGAAGATCACGAATGCGGGCCGCCTTGCTCATGATGCCTCCATAATGTCGATGAGACCAGAGCGCGCCGCCTTGTGCCGATGCACGTGCGTTTCACCGACAAGGGCCCCGGGGAGGCCGCTCCGTGCGAGCCGCACCGCGTCTTCGTCCCCGTAGGCGATTAGGCAACTGGGGCCGCCCGCATTGGCGGCTGCGCGGCGCCCGTCCGGGTAGTGGAAGTGCAGGCGCCCCTCAAGAAAGAGTATGGCGCTCGCTTTCCCCCACACGTGATCGAAAAACATTTCGGTTTCGGTGCGCGCGAATATCAGCGCCGTGCCGCGGCCGTGCCGTGCTAGCTTTCCCATCCACGCTGATGCATGCACCGAGTAAGGAGGGCTGCACCACACCCGTCCATCCCACGGCTCGCTCAGGCCATCGCGTGGCAAAACGATCCCGCGCCGTGCGCATGGCCATGGCTGCGTCGGGGACTGGGAGACATCCAAATCGAACTCCCCAAGCGCCTCGATGATGTGCCTAGGGGTTATCCAGTCGTGCGTGATCGCGCGGCCGGAGTGCACACCGGCAATCGACGTCCCCTTGCGAGACGGGTCAGGCAGGCCGTCGAAGATCACCGGATCGCCCATCCCCCTCACCCCCTCCCCGCTGTCCTTGCGGCAAGCCGTGCCCCGAATGCATTCCCGGATTCGCTCTCCGGATACGTGCCGGGAGGCGCTACCTGATAGTCGTCGGGCAGCGGCGGCGGGCCCGGGCGGAGATCCTCGTCAGTCCATGGCATGGACGTGGCACGGGATGGCTCCACCGGTGGCACGGGGTGCTCGGCCTCGGCGATTGGCCGTGGCACGAGGTGGTGGAACGCCGCGAGGAACCGCGCGTCGGCTTCCGTCTTCCGGCTCAGCGCATTGATGATCTCGACGAGTGCGTCACCGGATGCCCGGTGGACGAGCTCCGCCTCGGCATAGAGGTCGGCGAGTTTGGAATAGACCCGTGTGGGGTCGATCTCGTGGGACATCGGGTGCTCCGGGCCGCTCGGGGAACTATCCGGGATCTCCAGATAGTTCTCGGAATGGCCTTTGAGAAAAGCCCCCGCCGCGTGGGCTGCACGCAGCGGGGAAGAAACCAAGGGAGGAGCGTCCACGAACCTCCCGAGGTATTCAGGTCACCATGCTCCCGGCAAAAGGCAGGCCGTAGCGGCAAGGCAGAGCCCGAGGATGGCGAAGTCGCGGAGGTTTTTGCCGCGCGTATTCTGGCACCTATCCTTGATCAGGCACCACACACGGTATTCTGGTGACTTCCTCATGCCGTGCGTTTTCTTGGTCGCGACGAGCCAATCTTTGAGGCGACACCCACAGGACTGCGTCCGCCCATCCCGCAGAGGCCCCGCAAGTGCCGTCATGTCGGCACCACAGTCACACCGGCACGCCCACCTAAGCGGCCTCTGCCCGCTGGGCTGGGCGTCCCGCCCAGCAAAGCCAGTCACGACGAGGCGGCCAAACCGCCGCCCCGTCAGATCTTGCGCGTTCCCGTGAAGTCCGCCAGGCATCAGAAGGAAACCCTAACGCCGCCACTAAAGACGTCAGTATCCTTGCACATACCGACACAAAGCGGCGACGGCGTCACGTCGTGCCGCTTGGCCGACAAATAGATCGAGGTCGAGAGAGCATCGAACGACTGCACCGCACCGATGCCGTAGGTCTGCATATCGTTGAAGAGCGCCTGCCCGTCCTGCTTCTCGTAGAGGCCGAACAAGGTGGTGGCACCTGTGCCGAGCCAGTTCTTCTCGATACCGACCTGCCCGCCGAGACCTTTCACCGTCTCGCCGCCGACGTCGAACGAGGCAGAGAACAGGGGCGGCAGGACGGCGATGTCGAGCGATAGGTCATACTTGACCTGAGAGGCGTAGACGTTGGCGAAGACGCCGCTCGGCGTGTGCATGACCGAGAGCGATCCCGCCGTCGACTTGTGAGCACCGGACAGGTTGAGCGTCAGAACGTCGAGCAGATTGATGATGTTAGCGAGAGTCTGGCTCTTCTGGTCGCGATGGCCGATGGCGGCCGCAACGCGGATCTGCCCGAACTCCTGGGCAAACCGCAAAGCGGCGTCCCACGAATCGTTGTCCTGCCAAGCGACGGCGCCAGTGAACCCCATCAAGGTCGGCGTGTCGTAGCGGATCGCCTGGGCCCGCGTACCGTCGAACGGAATGTTGAGACCAGAGACAGCGCCGCCGAAGTTGAGAGGCATGGTCTGGAGCGGACGACCAGCGAGGTTGCTCTGCGAGGTGTTGACCTCGATCACGCCATCTGTCGCCGTCGACTGCTGGCCGATGGAGACCTTGCCCACGGGGCCATCGAGGTAGACGTAAGAGTGACGAATGGTCTGGCTCGCCTCACCGATCTGGAACTCGTTCTTGCCGTCTGCCCCATCGATCGCGAAGAGCGCCTTGCCGACGTCGACGCCGCGTGCCGAGTTGCCGGCCCACGCGATCTCGATGACGAAGCCAGCCGCCCAGTCCTTGGCCATCTTCGCCTCGCCAGCGAAGCGGATGCGGGTCGGATCTGTCGTGCCGTCGTAGATGCTGAGCTTGCCGTCACCGGGCAGCTCGTCGTTGTTGTGCGTGAGGATGCCCTTGTGGACGACACCCGAGATAGTCAGGCGCACCTTCCGGTTGCCCTTGCGCGCGGTCGTGGCTTCGAGCTCGGCGACCCTTTCCTCGAGATCGGCGCAGCAATCGCCGCCCGCCTTGTCGGCCGCCTTCGCCGGCTGCACGAAACTGTAGAGTCCGAGTGCTGCGGCTGCGGCGATCCCCCCGCCGATCAGCCAGTGCTTAGCTGTCATGGTTTGTTGGTTCCTTGCTGGGCGGCGACGCAGGCACGCGAAACGCAAGGCACGGCCGCGGAAAATAGATCTTCCGTGATTACGCAACGTGCTCCAGTAGACCGTTGCTAGAATCGAAACAAGCGGAACGTGACATATTCACGGCGATGGACGTGGCTCGTGTTGCGCATGAGCCGCAACCCCTATCTCTGATCCCTCGACCGGATCGTAGCGGTCCTGCGCCTTTGCCGCGACGACGGCCAGCATCACGCCGATGCCGGCAACGAGCGCCGTCGCGATCCCCACGGCACGCACGACGACGCCAGCCTGCTTGTGAGCTTGATGTCGTGGCATTCAGGTCAGTCCTTCAATCTCAGATCCTTGATGAATGTCCACCACGGATCCCGGTTCGGCATCCTCGGCTGAGTGACGACGGCGGCTGTCTTCGGCGCGAGATGCCGGACGGCCTGCCATGCGGTGCGCAACTCCCGGAGCGACGCGCCCCGCAACACGATCCGAGGATCGGAGCCGTCGTCTATGAGTTGGGCATTTCGCAACGATTCGTCCAGAGTGAAGCGCCAGAACTCCGTCTCGGACAGTTTCTCGATGGCCTCCGGGCTGTTTTGGCGCCGAACCCAATCGACGTGGGCGGTGATGGCCGCCTCGATCTGCTGCTGTCGAGTGAGCGACCGGAACTTGGCCTCGTCGGCCTGGTCCTTGCTCTGTGCCGTGCCGTTGATGGCTGGCATGCGCCGGCTCGGGACCACACCCGGGGCATCCGTTGCCCTTGGGCGTGGCACGCGATGCCCGGAGCGATCAACGACGGGCACGGCACGGGCTGTCTGGCGACGCTGCGGTCTCACTGTGCGGTCTCCATCGCGGGTTCCCTTGGCATCAAACTTCCGGTTGCATCGGCCACCGTCTCGTAGGTCGAGAAGCGGTGTCCGCAAGCCGGGCACTTCCGCCGGCGCCGGATCACGGTGTCGAGCCGCAACGGCCGCGAGTCGTAGACCGTCGTCGGGCTTGTGCAGTTTGGACAGCGCATGCTCACAGGACGCCCTCCAGTTCAAGCGCCTTGGTGAGCGGCAGCCCTTCCCGCCTTGCTCGCTCCTGTGCCCGCTTGATCGCCTCGGTGCGCTCGGATCTCGTCATCGGCGCGACATGCCGTGCATCCAGCGGCTTGGTCGAGACGATGCTCGCAAGCCGTGTCGGGCGATACTCAGACCGATAGGTCGACCCGCGCCGGGCGTTGACCTGATTGCGCCGGCAATACCTACACACCGAGCTGACATTACCAGTCGGCGTGATGGGCAATTCGGCGGTCGTGCCGCAATGCCGGCAACGGGGCCTCTTGTCCGCGCTCACGACACATCCTCCAATTCCCGCTCAGGAGCCTCGCCAGCGGGCGAGACGATCTTGTAGGTCACTTGGGTAGCCTTCGTTGCGGTTTGCCCGCCAGCGGCCCGATTTACCCCCGTGGCGTTGACGTTCGGGGGCCTATAGGCAACCGCCGCGCATTTGGCGCAGTAGGGAATCCCCGGTTCCTTCGTCTCGCCGCAGTGGCGGAACGTGTCCCATTCCTGCGGATCGCCGACCGGCCACCGGCAGTGATGCGACTCCAGGTCGACCGTGCGGACCATCTTGGCGTGATCGAACAAGCGCGGTGTCGGCGCCTCGCGATAGGGCTCGACCGCCTTGCGCTCGTCGGCGGCTCCGGCTGGCGCTCCCCAATGCCGCCACGTCTTGACCTTCTCGACCGGCGCCGGAGTCGGCTTGGGCACAACGCGCCGCGGCCTTGCGCCTAGCCCATGGGCGTTCCGCCCCGCGCCAGACGGTTGCCTCTGACTGCCGCCCTCGGCACTGGTCATGCCCATGCGGTGCAGTTTCGAGATTACGGAATTTCGCGTCACACCGATCTTCCTGGCGATTGCCGCAGCGGACAGCCGCTCCTCCCGCCAGAGGCGCACGAGATATTCCGTTCGTTCCTTGTCCCAACTCATTCCGCACCTCCCCCGACAAAACGAAGCACTGGTGTTAGTCGTCGATCCGCCACGAACTCGACGAAAGGCCTATCGCTCTTATCCCCATTGCATTTGGCACAAGCGGGGATGAAGTTAGCAACATGATCCGGACCGCCTGCATTCTTGGGTACGATGTGGTCCACCACGAACGAGTGTGGAAACCCGGATTCCCTGACCATCTCGACGGAGCAGTAAAAACACTTACCCCCAGTAGCCGCCCATACGCGCTCTCGCACCGCTACATTGCTCTGCTTGTGCTCAGACAAGCGCCGCAATCTTTCTTCGAGAAGAGAGGCTCTTTCCAATGTGGCCCTGAGTTGCATTGCAACGTCGATGGACTGACGTACCACGTCCGACAACTCGTCCGTCGTTGTGAGGGACTCAATGACGGTGGATTCGGCCCAATCGAGAGACCTCTTGATCTCCGCAAACACCCCATCGAATAAAGATCCCGGTAACCACCCGTCAGATTCATCGGTGATCTCCGCTTCTAGCTTGCTGAGCGCATCTTCAACATGCACTCGGTCGGGACGAGAGGAGATCACCGAGAGGCTGGAGCGAACCCCTACGCAGTGCCAAGCAATCCTGGATAGCTTTTGAAAAACGGCCTTTCTTGCGGTGACCAGGGCCATCGCGCACTCGCTTTCAATCTTGCCCATAGAGATCACGGCTGCCTCTCCTCCCCCAAAACCCGAGCCCTCAATTCCTCCCGGCGCCGCAACATCGATCCTCCCAGCTTGGCTAGATCCATCGCGTGGGGAAACCCACCGCGAATACAATCGGCGTAAGCTGAGTCGAAGTCCTCGGCGGCCCGCCGCAATTGCGGCTCCTCCCCCTTCTCAGGCGCCCTGCCCCTGTCACGGACGAACTGATAAAAACTTGAAATCCACCCTTCGCGCGCTGCTCGCCTCGCCTGCTCTGTTGCCAGCAACTCGTCCGCAAGCGAGTAGAACTTCGGTGCCCAGACGGACGGCGAGGTCGGAGTCGGCAGCCGCAGCGCCGACGAGTAGCTATCCATAGCCCGGCGCCGCTTGATGATGTCGACAGCAGTCAAGCACTCCGCCACAGTCGGGAACCGCCTATCCTTCCTCGTCCGCTTGATCTCACTGGCGGCCTCAACGAGATCGTTGTCGTCGACCGCCTGCAACTCGGCGATCAGGCTCTTCGTCCATGCCGTCCGTCTGGCAGACTGCTCGGCCTTTTCCTGATCCGTTCCTTGGGGCCCAAAGTGGACGGGAAAGACCGCCACCAAATCGCCAATGAACTTTGCTGCTCCCGTCGCGCTCATACCCGCCCCTCCATTTCCGCTGCGAGCCGGAGCGCTTCCTCCTCCAGACTCTCTCTCGGCGTCTCGGGCGCGTGCGCCCCGTTGCCGTAGGTGCCGTCGATGACCTTCGCAAACTTCGATGCGGTCACGAGGAAGTCAAAGTCGGCCACCCATCCCCTGTTGTTGCGCCCACGCAGGAACGCAGATCGCTCGACGTTGCCCAGTGCGATCTCCCATGCCTCCATGCCTCCGTGCTCTCGCAGACGGGCGACTAGGTTCTTCCGCCGCTGCGGCGTTAGCGTTCGCGCCAGTGGCAGCCCTATGCGCTGGGCGAGATCGTTGTATCTGCGGAACGCATCGAAGGCGGACACGACGGACGGCTCTTCGTGTTCTGGTTTTCCCAACAAATCCGGCGTAGGCGATTGCTCGACCTTAGCCGGAGATGCATCAACAACTGGTGGCGGAGGGATGGGGGCCGCGATAGCGGCGTCTCTCTCCCCCTTTTTAGTGTTTAGATTGTCTATAGTGTTAGATTCTTGGTGTGATGCTTGGTGCTCTGGTTGGTGTGATGATTGGTGCAACGGTTGGTGTTTTGCTTGGTGTAGTTGCGTCTGCACGTATTGATAAATCGAGTAATTACATATGGTTATGATCTGGATTTGGTTGGTGTTGCGCTTGGTGCTTTGGTTGGTGTGATGGTTGGTGTGATGGTTGGTGTCTTGCTTGGTGTGCTGTTGTGTACTGACTGTCGACGCAAAACGCGTGATCATCGCCTCCTTCTCGAGACGCTTGAGATACCAGCGGACCTTGTCGGCGCTCCACCTCCACCGCTCCGCCAGATAGGCGTGCGCGGCCATCATCTGCCCCGGGTCGAGCACGATCATGGCGCCCTTGTTGGCGACCTCGGTTGGCTGGTAGGCGGCAATCGACAAAAGGTAGAGCCACGCCTCCATGTCGGTGAAGGAGCGGTCATGAACGCCGATAATCGGATGATCGAAGATGTCACGGGAGACGGCAAACCAGTTTCCAGGTCGCTCTCGCGCCTCGTCATCGGATAGAGGTGGGCCGCCGTTGTGGCCTTGACCCAATGTCATCGAGACCCCCAACGGCTAGCGTCGGGCTGTCCCCAATTTCTCAACAGTTTGTGCTTGCGCGGATGGCGCGAACCATCTACATCCATAACTGTTTCCTCCTTCGGAAACTTCCTCTCGCTGGGCGGCGAGATCTTTCCAAGATGGCCCCGGGCTCGCAACCCGGGGCCTTCGCTTTTTCTGCCTACGCGCCCAAAGCCAATCTCCCTTGCGTATATTTTCCCGAGCCGCCCGGCGAGGGGCACAAGGAGTCTGGACCGCGGCAGGCCCTCGCCGGGCTTGGGGCAGGAGGCTCGGTCCCCCTGATCAAACCCTACCGCAGTAACTGTTTCCTCACGATTTCCGGTTGGAAACCGTACCCTGGAAACGATGCGGGAGGATGCCCGCGAACACCTGCCTCAAAAACGTCCGCGCGCCCCATAGCGCCCGATCGTCAAGCACCGTGGAAACTGTCACGCGGCCCGGCGAGCCGGCTGCAGGTCGGACCACGGCACGGCCGTCTCCTCCGTCTCCGCATCCAGAACCGTCCATCTGTAGAACCTTTGCCGCGCGCGTCTGTTGCCGGTATCGCTACGCGACTTGATGATGTCGTCCCGGCGCAACTCCAGCGCGGGACGGAAGAAGTTGTCGGCTATCGGCACCAGATCCTCGGCATCGAAGAACTCGGCGCACAGGTCCGAGAACTCCCGGCTCGAGTAGGTGCCGCACCGGCTGGCGAGCCGGACCCATTCGACGAACCGCTCGGCAGCCACTGCCGCATCGATCTTGATGCGCGAACGAATCGACGGCGCGGCAACCCGTGCCACTGGCGGCGGTGCCTGATCGGTCTCCGGTTCGAGATCGATGATCTCCGCCGCCACCGTTTGGGTCGGAGGCGGCGGAGCGTCAGCAACGGCCTCCGTCAACCCACCTTCGGCGGGCAACCATCCGTTGATCTTGCACGTTGATAGGTACAACTCGTCGCGCCAGTCGTCGTCGGTGACAACCTCGCCAAGATCGCCGAGCCATGCCTCGAAACTCTCGCGCGCCGCGTTGACGGGCTTCAGCATCGGATTCCGGAACACGGCCAGAATGTAGCCGACGCTGATCGCGTGGCGGGTGGGTGGCGCGATCAGCGTCGGCTGGCGCTCTCCCCCGGAGCGCATCGTCTGGCGGCGGTCAAGCCACGCCGCAATAGGAAGCATCCCCCTGTCCCCTCTCTTGCATCCCGAGAAAAGGGGGACGCGCACGAGGCGCGTCGCCCGAGTCAAGGGAGGAGTCGTCGCTGCCGATGTAGACGGCAGCGCACAGCAGGCGTTAAGGTACGTACCTCTGCGCCTGTTGGGCGCTAGCGTCGTGCACAGCACGGGCCAGCCATGTAGTTGCCGCTTTCACAACGCAATGTCAAGGTTAGACGTCGTTTTGATTATCGGCGATGCACGGACGGCCCCGTCCGATACTCGAATCTCGACCCGTCGAGTAGGCGTCCAGTTCAGCGTTGGAGAGAGACGAGAATGAGCGAGCAGCCGAAAAACCCATACGTCGAGTGGATCAAGGATGTGCTGGCCAGAAAGCCGCATCTTTCGCAGGCGGGGCTGGCCCGCCATCTCGACCGGCACCGCAGCGCCGTGACCATGATGCTCAACGGCCAGCGCGAGATCAAAGCCAAGGAGCTGGCGCTGATCGAAAGCTATTTCGGCGAGAAAATGCGTGTGCCCGGCGCGCAACAGACGGCCACGGCCTTTGTTGCTATCGTCGGCATCATCGGCAATGCCTGGTACGAGGCTGGCCATGCGCCGCCCGCCAAGGCAGATCGAGTCGCACCAGCCGAGAGCGTCGCGGATGCCCGCCAGATCGCCTACATCGTCGAGTCCGAGTATCCGCAGATCGGAGCTCTGCTCGGTGCTACGCTGATCGCAACGCCCGTCGACAAGGCACACAGGCCCCAGCCCGGTCAAGTCGTGGTCTGCAAGCGCGAACGTGCAGGCCTAGAGAACATCGCACTCGCGCGCGTTGATGAGGACGGCACGATCAAGCTGCTGGCCGGGACCGGGGATGCAGGGCAGCCCGTGGCGGTTGCCATCGAGGTCAGGAACAGACTCGCGTAAGGCGGGACGGGCGCCCGACTCGATCCCGCGGCGTCGGCCGGTGGATGATGTCCGTCGCGTCGACCCGGCCGCCCGAAAGCTTCGAAATCTGGATGTAGTGGATTGGATCGCGCGGCCGACTACGGCCCGAGATCCAGTGACGGATCGTGGCGACAGACACTTTCAGTTGCTGTGCCAGCCATTCGGGGGTTTTGCCCTCCGAATCAAGCCATTCTCTGAGACCCATGGACATGATGTACGAATCCTGCACTCCCGTGTCAACGCAGCGACCTTGGCAACAACCGTAAATTGTTGTCGATTTACGCGCTCGGCTCCATGACTGAGTCGGACATCCACCAGTCGGGGCAACGGCGTGAATCGGATAGAAGAAATCCGCGAGGATAGAGGCGTTTCTCGCAGGGAACTTGCCGGGGCGATAGGTGTTACGCCGCAGACGATAGGTCGGCTCGAAAAGGGGGAGCATAATGATCGGGTAGAGCACCGCCGACAGTCCGTCAACGCGAACCCAAGCGTACTGCTTGCTGACAACCTGCATTTTGCGTCTCCCCCAAGATCGCCGACGCCTAAACCTCAATGTGGACAGCAGGAGAACAAAAATCGATCGTTAACCTTGCCACCAAATCGTCGCATTGACATACTCCGCGTCAGCGTCAGACGGTCGCATTTTGGAACGGTTTCGGTTCCGACTTGACAAATTGGCAAGTTCTGCACATTTATGGGATGTGCAGAGCAACTGGCGGGGGTGCAGATGCAGTACAGGTTCCGGTATCAGCCCAGGAGTGGCACAAGGGTTATTCTCGACGTCCCGGCAAGGGCTGAGGTTGCCTTGGCCTTCGACGGCAACGACAAGGTCGACTTCGACATCATCGGCCTGTTCATCAATGAGATCGCCGTCCCATGGGGCACGGGTCTTTCAGACGACATCAGCGACTTCATCGCGAGCAACTGCGCATCTGACATTCGGCGGATTCTAGCCGACGCAGGCAAAAACGCAACAGCCGTTTTTGCGTCTGTTGGATAATCTCCAACGATCACGAGGGCATCGTTATGGACAACGACGTCACGGCACTGGTCCGACGCAACACGTGGCTTGAGGAGAGCGACCGCATCAAGTCGGCGATCATCTCCGGGCTCAAGGTTCAGGTTGAGATCGAGCGGCAGTCCCACGATCGCATGAAGGGCGAGCGCGACATGCTGGTCCGGGAGATGGCCGCCAGAGCGCGGTGGCCGGGGTTCCGGTAGGAGGACTAAGCGGACATGAACGACGGCTTCAAAAAGCTGCTCGCGCGGTGCAAGTGCGGCGTGTTCCTGATCGTCAACGAGCATCGAGACTACTACGAGACCGCAGAGCAAAAGCTGGAAGAACTGGAAGCGATGGAGTGCCCGCCAAACATCGATGCGGACGTGCGAAAAGTGATGATTGAGACTGACACGATTGTATCGTTGCAGTTCTACCCGGACACTCCGATAGGGTCGTACTCGATCTATCACTACGACGTCGATGCCGCGATTGAACGTGCACTGCGTTGTCTGGATTAAGAATGTCCGCTTCTCAGTAGAAGCAGACAACCAGAGCGGCTAGCTCCGCTCCGGTTGTGGGATTGCAGGGGGACCGGACGCTGCGGGGTAGCGTCTGAGGCAATCCCACGATCAAGGCCCGGGATAGGGGGATGCCCGGGGTTACCGTGGCCGGGGTGTTGTTGAGGGCGCAACGCCCCGGCTGCGATCTCAACGCAGGACCGCAACGGCGGTTCAATGGAGGAGCAATCATGGCGGATTATTGGGCGTGGTATCGCACGGCTCTTGACGCGAAGAACAAGGGCGAGCCCCTTCCGGCGATCAGCGCCGATGATCCGCAATGGGGCTTCTTTTACGCCAAGGCGAGCAAAACTGGCGGACGTATTCCAGTCTGCATCTTTGAGGACAAGAACGGCGAGCTGGTGGCGCGTTGGGGCACGAAGGACTCGCATCAATTCGAGGATGCCGCCAAGCGGTGGACGTGGGTTGCCGAGTCGGTCGTCGACCGCAGCACATACAAGGTCGCTTGGGACACGGGCAAGTGGCCGGACGGCACACCGACGACGGCAGTAGATGTCCCGGCTGCGGCACGGGATGACAACCTGCCATCCGATCCGTTTGATCGGCTCAAGGCCGAACTCGACGACAAACTTGCCAGCGCGGCCGCATTCCTGGAAGACGCAGCAGCCAAAGCCGACAAGACGCGCGCTGATCGCGCCCGCAACCTGCAGGCCGAGCTTCTGGCGATCAACAAGACTGCCGACACGATGCATGAGACGGAGAAGGCGCCGCATCTCGCGGCAAGCCGTGCCGTCGACGCCAAGTTCCGGTTCCGCGATCAAGTCAAGGATGTGTGCGCGCGCTTGCGCACGGTGTTCGAAAACATCGCCAAGCGGATCGAGGCGGAAGCCAACGAGGCGGCGCGGCGTGCCCACGCCGAGCAGGTTCGCAAGGCTGAGGAGGAGCGCCAGCGCATCGAGGCGGAGCGCAGGAAGAAACTCGCCGACGACCCCGTCGCGGCTTTGACCGATCCGGAGCCCGAACTGCCCATGGCGCCGGCTGCCCCGGAGCCGGTCAAGGTTCAGGTCGGCGGCGGCATCGGGCGCGCGGCCGGGCTCAAGACCGTGTGGACGCCAGAGATCATCGACTACGAGGCCACGCTCAAGCACTACGCCAAGCATCCTGACGTGCGCGCCGTGATCGACAAGCTCGTAAAGGCCGAGTCCCGTGTGCACAAAGAAGCGACGAGCGTCCCCGGGGTCAAGATGAGGGAGGAGCGGCGTGCAGCCTGAATTGCAATCTCCACAGCGCGCCATGACCGCTCTTCGCAGCGGCGGCAAGATGGCGTCCATCGTGCCGCAGTCGTTCGAAGAGGTTCAGCGTCTGGCCACCATGGCCGTCCGAGCCGGGATCGGTTCCTACGGATGGAAGGATACGCCGGAGCAGTGCATTGCCAAGGCGACGGCCGCCATCATGCACGGCATGGAACTCGGTCTGTCCCCGATGCAGGCGCTGAGCGGCATCGCGGTCATCAACGGCAAGACGACGATCTACGGCGATCTGCTGACGGCCGTGCTGTGGGCTAACGGATTCAAGATCAAGAAATGGATCGACGGTGAGGGCGATCAGCGCGTTGCCCGCGCCCGTATTACACGCCCGGACGGCGAGGTCATTGAGGACAAGTTCAGCGTTGCCCAGGCAAAGCAGGCCCGGCTGTGGGACGAACGCGAGCAGGTTCAGAAGAAGGGGCGGGACGGCGGCACCTACATGGCCCCGAACGATAGCGCGTGGTTTCGTTTCCCCGACGACATGCTGGGCTGGAAAGCACTCGGCCGCTGCGTGCGCGCCGGCGCCTCTGACGCTACGCGCGGGCTCATGATCCGCGAGGACATGGAAAGCCCCATGATCGATGTGACGCCGGACGCCACGCCCAAACCGGCAGCCATTGTCGCCGCTCCGATGGATGATGACGGCGTCCCTGAGTTTCCAGATGATCCCGCGCCAGATGACGGCGCGTCCGACATCGCCAACCCGATCAACGAAACGCTTTCCGAGGATCAGCAACTGGCGGCAATTGAGAAACTGAAGGAGGACTTGTCGCTTTGCAAGACGCCCGCTGACCGGGATGAAGTCGCCACCGGATACGACGATCTTCTTGAGCGGATGAGCGACGCCAACCGCCGTCGAGCCGAGGCGATCATCGAGGGGAGGGCGAAGTGATTCTCGAAAAAATCTTCGACGCCAGCGTCGACGCCTTCTTATGGGCGCTCATGGCAATAGGGATCGGTGCGCTGTTCGTCCCGCTCTGCTTGGCGATGTATCTTGCCGTTCGGGGCGACACCGAAGGCAGCGCGGTCATGGTCGCGGCCCAGGTTGTGTCATGGGTGGCGATCCACAATCTGGGGAGGTGACGTTATGCGCACATTGCGCGCGCTGACTATGCTTAACGAGAGAGGCGACACAACGATCGTCTGGACATCCGACCGTGATGATGAAATGGAGCATGTCATCGAGAAGAAGATGGCGGAAGGGTGCATCTTCTACATGATCGATCCCCGGTTTGGCACGCGCGAGAAACTGCGCGACCCGGGCGATGCCAATCGCCACCGGATGCTGGCCATCCCTGACGAGGACTTCGCCAAGTTTGTTGGCGGTCCGGTCGATCCAGCCGCGGGCGCCGAGGCGCATACGGCTGCCATGGTGCCAACCCCTGACGCACCGATCAAGAACGCTCGCCGTGCCAAGACGGCAAAGGAAGCGGCAACTGGTGAGAGTGTAGGGGTTAAGCCGCGACGGGGAGGGTGACATGGGAACATGGACCGTCGAAATACGCGGTACGATAACACGCGATATCGGGTTGGTTGAAGTCGAAGCGGCTTCTATGGGCGAAGCTATGACCAAGGCTGTCGAAGCGCATCCGACATACCGCGCGAAGGCCGCTTCGGAAGTGGTCAATAGCGAAGGCGTGTATCGTATCGCACTCGCCCGCATTGTCGCCGTCGCAGACGGTCTAGAGGTCTTCTCGGAAGGGCAATTGGCAAACATCCTCGCAATGGACAGAGTGCAAATCCGAGAACTAATTGATGATGGATTTGCACACATTCTGAAAAATCCCCTGCAAGGAGAGAACGGGGCGGAACTCATGAAGATGCTGGACTTGGAGGATTTGGAGTAGCTGCCATGGACATGCAGACCGTGCCACTCCCGCCCGACGTTGAATACTTTATCGATGCCGCACTGGAGCACGAAGAACTCGACGCTTGCGCTGCTCTGACGCTGAAACTCTACGCCCCGCGCGTGACTCTCATGAACATCATCGATCAAGAGTACAAGCACGACGGCCCCGCGTGGATGCGGCAACGGGTGCGGAAGTGCGACGACCTGACTGCACTGGCAGACGGCACCCATTGCCAATTGCCGGCCGACGTACGCGACCCGCTGGCATGGGCTGGCGTGCGCCATGTCCGGCATTGGGTGACGGGCACTGCGAACATGATGGCGTGGTGGGCGCAAGAGGACATGATCAAGGGCGGGTGTGCAGAGCCCTACAAGCAGGCGCGAAACCGAGCCCATTGGCGCCACATCGACGCCTATACGCTGATGCCGAGCCAGCGTCGTCGGCTCTACAATCACGGCTGGATTCGGAAGTACGTTCACCAGTCGCCGGAAAAGAAACGCCTTTCGGTGATGGGCGTGCGAACCCGAGCCCGCACGCGCGGGCTGGATTGGCTGTCTGTGAAGGACCATGCCGAGAAGATCGCGGCCATGCTCGAAGCGCAGCATGAGAGCTACCGCCGGACGAACGAGCGAGCGATTCGTCAGTTTGTGGCGCGAGAATTGAAGCAACCGCGGGCACTCACGAAGGCACACCGCAAGGTCGCGGTCAAGGCGGCCGCCACGGCAGAGCGGGTGATCGGCCGCGAGAACCTGACCCGATGGAACACCGCGCAGCCGGTCACGATCACGGGATCGACGATCGCATTCGACGTGGCGCGATCCAATTCATCGACGACCATGGGACACGGCGGACTGATCCTGACTGCAGTAGACAAAGACACAGGGCGTAAGCTCGCCAATATGTGCTTCTACCATGAAAAGACGCCAGCACTGGATCAGTTGACAGCGCTGGCGCTCGCAGTCGCGGCCGGCGAAGAAGCGGAGATCGTGGCGACGGCGAACCTGTCGAACGTGACGGATCTCGGGGCCAGACATCCGTTGATCGAAGGACACAAATCGGCGCGCGAAGGCCAGTGGCGCCCACGCGACATCGTGCGAGAGCGTAACGAGGAATACTGGCAGGCAACGAAGTCTGTCTGGCTCGAGACGCTAGGCACGCTCGTTCTCGGTCAAGACTGGAAGGTGACGGCATGACCACGATCAGCCAGCGCGCCCTTGGCATCAAGGATATGCAGGAGCGAGACAAGCCCATCTCGGAGCTATTCCGGCTGGCGGGAGACGAATGGGTCACCGCAAAGAAAAAGCGTGACCTGATCAAGGGGCTGAAGGATACCATCCTCATCCGCCGCAAGCGGGAGTTGATCGAGGAAGCCCGCCAGCTCGGCGAGCGGATGACGAAGACGGATGCCGAGGACATCGTCAAAGCGTCGACCGAATGGGAGGACTACATACGGGGGCTAGCCGATGCGGAGGAAGCGACCGAGTCTGCCTGGGTGAAGTGCCAGGAGTTGGAGATGAGGTACGGCGAACGACAGAGCGCGGAGGCTACCGCCCGCAAGGAGTGGGGCATGGGGAGGCAGGCAACGTGAACGATATTTCACCGGAGACACGGGCTGCCATTGACCGGCTTGCAGCACACACGTGGAAGCGGGACGGTATTGATCGCGTCGCCGTCGAGGCATCATTTGCAGACCACATGACGGCTCTTGGTTTGCCGATGCTCCCACTGCACTGGTTTGTGACGTCGCAAGACGCCTATGGATACATTCGGTCAGCCGCGTGGTCAGCCGCGAGGTCAGCCGCGAGGTCAGCCGCGGAGTCAGCCGCGTGGTCAGCCGCGAGGTCAGCCGCGAGGTCAGCCGCGGAAATCAATGCTGCGTCATGCTTCCATCATCCGACGCAGGTCCGGCTTGCCGCCATGTGGTCTCCGCTAGCGAGTGCATTTCAGCACGGACTGTGGCTGTTCTGGATTGCGCCCACGGAGATCATCTGCGTCGAGCAGCCGTCGCTGTGGATCGAGGATGACAGGCTCCATCGATCTGACGGGCCAGCCGTCGAGTGGCCAGCGGGCGAGCGCTATTACTTTTGGCGTGGGACGCAAGTGCCGCAGGAATGGATCATGGACAAATCGTCCATGGACGCCGCCACGGCTCTGACGTGGCCCAATATCGAGCAGCGCCGCGCCGCGTGCGAGATCATCGGATGGAAGACAGTGATCGCGGCTCTATCGCCGCGCGTCATCAACAAGCACAAGAATCCTCAGATCGGCGAGTTGATCGAGGTCGATTTGCCGGACAGCGGCCGAGAGCGGTTTCTCCGCGTTCAATGCGGCACCGGCCGCGACTTCGTTCTACCTGTCCCGCGTTCTTGCCGAACGGCGATGGCCGCTCAGGCATGGACGTGGGGTCTTAGTGCAAAAGAGTTCAAAGAACCAGAGGTTCGGACATGAAGACTTTCGATACTATTTGCGCCCAAGGCGACGTTCTAATCCGTCGCGTGACGAGTATCCCCGCTAGCGCGACAGCCGTTGCTCCGACAAACGGCGCCATCATCGTCACCCATAGCGAGACGGGTCATCACCACCAAATGGTTCTCGACCGCGATGCCGATGCACCATCCGTCGAGATGTTCTCCGCGACGGACAATCCACTGCTCGCCTGGATCAAGGTCAACCGACCGACCTCGCTAGACCACATCCGCCCGCACGACACACACGAGTCGATCCTGTTTCAGCCGGGCATCTACGAGGTTCGCCGTCAGCGGGAAAATACCCCCGAGGGCTGGCGGCAGGTGGCCGACTGAGGAGAGCGCCATGAGCGACGTCGTCGGTTTCCCGGTGCAACCGCGTGCGCCACGCGTCGTGCGGAGCGAACCCGCGGAGGTCGTCGCTCATCCTCGCTCCGTCGTCGACACGATGGCGGACGCGATTGACAAACTTGAGCGCTCCGACGCAGCCGATCGCGCCATGGCGGAGATGCACCGGGAAATCGAGGTTCTTTCGGCTAAGCTCGTGGCCATCGCCCGGGCACACGGCAGGCAAATCCAGGCCATCACCTTCATGGAAATGGCAGCAGAAAGACTGCGGACGGAGATGGCAAGGTGAGTAAAGTTAGCTGTAAAGCCATCCCCCGCGAGCGCAAGAAGAAGGCCCACATCTCACTCCGAGAGAAACTGGCGTCCGCGCTCGCCCACATGATGGTCGAGGTGGACGGCAAACTCGAGCGCGCAATCCCGCACCAGGACGCGGCGAAAATGACCTCGGATGAGGTGATCTCCCTGTTTCACTTCGACCACAACGTCTACGAGGCGATTGGCGGCGAGACGACGCATCACAACCTGACGCCCCGGTTCATCGCCGACCATCGTCGCAAGACGGCCAAGATCGATCTCCCGGCGATCCGCAAGAGCGACAGAGTCGAGTCGGCGCATGAGGCGTTCCGGAGCCGCGTCTTGGCCAAGACGACCGACGATGTCGCTGTTGTGGAACCAGCAGCGCGACCCAAGTCCAAGTTGCGATCGAGAGGATTCCAGAAGGCCCCGCCGGGGCACAAGTGGTTCAAGAGGGGGTAGTCGATGACGATGTCCAGACCGATCTGCGCCGTCGTGAAGGTGATCCGGGGTTTCCCTGAGGATCCGGCCGACCCGGTCCCAGCCATGGTGCTCACCCGCAAGGGCGGGAAACAGGAGCAGTACCTCGACCCGGAGACGGCCCAAGCCATGGGCGGGTCTCTGGTGGCGTTCTTCGAGGCTGAGAAGATCGACAATGTCTGGTGGATCGGGAAGCGGCTGCCGGACGGGGACAGGGGGTGGTGATGGAGATTGATCTCAAGGCTTTCTGCGGCGATCCGGACAATCGATTCGACCTCTCTGAGCCGTTCTCGTCCGGCATCCACACCTATGCGACTGACGGAAAAATCTTTGTCCGCGTCGCACGAGTCGATGACGTTGCCGTCGAGATGCCTCCCCATCATGTCGACATCGGTAGCAGGGCCAAGACGCTTGATGGCTTTTTGTCGAAGATGGCGAGTGCGACGTTCGAGCCGATGGGCCAAGTCGATCTGCCGCCCGTCCCGGACTACGTTCCAACGCCATGCAAGACGTGCGCGGCGACCGGCCGAATGCACAGCATCGATTGCGCGAAGTGCGGCGGCACGGGCGATCACACGTGCCCAATGTGCGAAAGCGTAGGCGACTGTGATGCCTGCGACGGGAACGGGACGATCGAGCGCCCGGCGACGACCGAGGACAACCAAGACGATGTCGCGGGTTGCGTCGATTGCGATGGGACCGGGGATAGGGGGGACCCAAACGATAGACCGCCGATTTTCACCCGCGTCGGCCCTTACTTCATCGACCGAAAGTACGTCGCCATTTTGACGACCCTGCCCGGAGTCGAGATCGACACATCCCGCAGTGAATGGCATGTCGGGCCGACTGGCAAAGCCCTACCTAACGATGGCCTTCCAGTTCTATTCCGCTTCAACGGTGGAAGCGGGGCGGTCATGCCATTGCGGGGTGGCCCGGACAAGACGAAACCCGTGACAGAGGCTGCCGGATGATCACCATGCAGGAGCGGGAGATCATCAGGCATGCCCTGGGGCTGAGCAACCCGGATTCCCGATGCGTCGGCTACCGCAACCGTTACTATGCTGGCGGGGCCACGGCTGACATCTGCCGTGGTCTTGTGGCCAAGGGCATGGCCCTTGAGATCAAGGACGGAGATCCAGGCGAGATTTCCCTCTTCAAGATCTCGACCGAGGGTTTTCTCAACGCCCGGAAACGTTCGGAAAGAATGGACAAGGAAGAAACCGCCGAGATGCGGAAGATCGATGCCGCCATCAGAGCGGCAAGGGTGGAGGCTTGAATGACCACACTAGCGCCAGCGACGACGGGCTTTCTCCCCGTCCACGTCTACGAGGGGCCTGAGCTGGACCGGGCCAAAGACATCTGCCACGCCATCAATGCCTTCGCCATGGAGACCATGGGGCTAGGCAAGGCGGACCCAGCCAAGGTGCGGGATCTCACCTTGCGCCAGATGCTCGATGCGGTCGAGACCGTCGAGCGATGGAACGACCGGCCGCAGATGGAAGGGGTCAGCTACTCCGTCTGCATGGTGCCTGCCGAACGGCTGGTCGCGGCGGTCTACACCTTGGTCCACTTCTGCCAGCGATCGCCGTGCGGCGATGAGGAGGACGACGACATCATCGTCCGCTTCACGCAGAAACACTGGGGCGACGACATGGTGCAGTTTCTGCTCGTCGGGAACCGCGAGAAGACGGAAGTCGACGAGGAGGTGGACGAATGAGCGCCCGCCCAGTCAAATGGTCGTGGAAAGACAAGGCTGAAGCGCTGGATTCGGAGCTCCGCAGCGCTCTGTTTGTCGTTCGAGATGTGGCTTGCGGCGACAAGACGGCCCAATCTGCCGCGTGGTGGCTGTGCGCGAATTTCCGCTCCATGTTCAAAGCCGATTTCGACTTGCGTACGTTGGCGGCACTCTACATCGAGACGGCGCCGACTGGCGTTTCGTGGTCCGAATGGTTCGGAGATGACCAGTCTAATGGAGGGACCGAATGACTCTTCTCCGCGCCTATGATCAAGTAGGCAACTGATGGCTGGCTATAGGATCGACATGAGGGGAAAGGTATTCGGATCGTGGACCGCCATCGCTTATGACCGCAACGGGTATTGGCGGTGCCGGTGCTCGTGCGGCATCGAGAAGTCGATCTACGGAATGACCCTGCGGCGCGGCACATCGACGAGATGTAGTTCGTGTCGGTCAACGGCTGTCGCAACAACTCACGGAGAGTCTAAGACACGATTGTACAATATCTGGTGTGGGATAAAGGCACGTTGCCTGAACCCCAATGAAGACGCTTACCCGCGTTACGGCGGCCGCGGTATCGCCATCTGCGACGAGTGGGTGGCTGACTATCCAGCCTTCAGGGAGTGGGCTCTTTCGAATGGTTACGAGCCCCATCTGACGATCGAGCGCAAAGACAACGACCGCGGCTACAGCCCCGATAACTGTCGCTGGGCCACCTATTCAGAGC
>CAZZBK010000075.1:0-29076 GCA_964652155.1 uncultured Planctomycetaceae bacterium
AGGGCTTGATGTTGGCGCATTTGGAACAGGGCCGACGCCGGGTGCCGGGGGGCTAAGGCACAAGGTTGGCTCGGCAACCGAGATCGGTCGCGCAGAACGACCTAGAACTGCACGCTATTTTGCGGCGTGCTGGGACCGAAGCGGCGGGAGAACATGAGCCGGAACTGACCGTCGAACTGCCGGTCGCTGCCGCCGCCCAACGGCGTGATGAGCGCGGTCGTGAGGTAGTTGCGGTTCCACAACTCCCAGGTGCTGCCGAGCGTCAGATTGATCGCCTCGATCGTCGTCGCTCCGTCGCCAATATTAAAGCCGCCCGTCGAGAGCGCGTCGGACGTTTGCAAGGACCGATTCAGATGCACCTCGGCCAGCAGCGACACGCCGGTGACCTTCTGATTGCGATCCTGGCTGCGATAGATCCACTTGCCAAACCCCTGGCTGACGTACAAGAACGTCGGGGCCTGCAGGCGGCCAATGTAATCGAGCGATGAGCCCGTCAGGTTGGCGAACACGGGGTTGCCGTTGGTATCGACATCGACCTGTATGAACGATTGCGCGAAGAAGCGTTCGTTGGGCGTGAAGAGCGCGCCCAAGAACGGTTGCAAATGGACGCTCTTGTTGTGGACGTGGATCAGCTCGAGGCCGCTGGCGCTGTTGATATTCAAGTCGTCGGCCGACGGCAAGGTCATGCCCAACCCGGTCGACACGGCCCAGCGCGGGCCGCGGTACAGCAGCGACTTGACAGCCAGCGCGACGTTGCCAAACTCGGGGTTCGAGCTGTTCGTGACGCCGTCGGCGGTCACGTTGCTATCGAGCGTGAGCGCCATGGGCATGCGGAAGTCGACCGACATGAGCCCGTCGAAGAACGTCTTCTCGAAGCCGGGGGTCATTCGATTGACATTCACGCCCGTGGCCGAGAGTGGCACGGCGGTGAAGAGGTCGTAGAAGGTGAAGAGTCGATCGCGGGGCATGGGGCTATTCCCCTCGACGATCTTCTGGCTTCCGACACTCGCCCCCGCGCCCGGGCTGGGTAGGACGATCTCTGTCGGCTTGACGGTGTAGTACTCGACGTCGGCCACGCCCAGCGAGCCCGTGATCGGCGAACCTGGCGGGACGTTCGAGGTCACGTATGCCGTGCTATTGACCGTCTGAAAGGGCGAGGTGCCCGCGGGTATGGGCTGGTTGAGCGTCGGTGTGACGAATGGCTGAAAGAGGGCCATCGGAATTTGCTGCCCGACGGAGCCCAGTGTGGCGGGCCCCGCGCTGATTAAATACGGGTCGGGCCCGATGCGATCGAAGGCGAACCCGAGCAAGCCGGGCGTGACTTGCGGCAGGGTGTCGACGTAGGTGCTATTGATGATTCGCGTGTTGAGGATCTTGTGATACTCGTAGACCGGCACCGTGGCCAGCGAGCCACCGCCGCCGAAGAAGTCGCCAATCATGCCCGGCGCCGCCGAGCTGGGCCCCCGCGCTAAGCCAAGCGTGCTTTGCAACGCGCTGAAGTCCTCGGGCGCAATCGCCCGCTGCACACTCTCAGGGGTCGGGTCATCGAACGTCCGTCGCCGCGGCGGCTCAGGCGGAGTCGCCGTGTCAGGCATGGGTTTAGGCGGCGCGGATTTCTCGGCCGGTGATGGACTGAGCTTGGGCTTGACGGGGGGCAAGGGAGTGACCGCCGGCTGACGCTCTGCTGGCAGCTTGCCCGGCGGGACGGGCGGAGGCGTTGGCTGCGCCGGGGCGTCGATCGGTGCGCCGAGAATCGTCGCCGACGGGGCCGGGTCCGCGCCCAATTCGTCCCCCCGCGAAGCGTCGACCAGCAGGCCGGCCAGCATGGCCAGCGCAAGCGTCTTGCCCTGCGACGCTCGTAAGGAGCGCAGTGCCTTGCATGCCCATTGAGACAGCGACGATGCCGAGATGTGCATCCGTGAAACATCCCTTGTAGTGTCGAACAGCCGTCTAGGACGGCGCGGGCGTTGAGCGCCGCGTCCGTGCAAAACGACCGACCCTCAAGAAATGTCGGCTGATCGATATCGCTTGCTGTAGCGATAGAGTCGCGCTAGGCGGTAAATCTTGCCAAGGCACGTCATGACCGCGATCAAAAGACCTGCCCAACTCATGCAGGTTAACGAGCTTGTCCATCAGCCTCGTCAACATGCAACGCTAGCACGCGCGCGACTACTTATGGTAGCCGAGCGACAGGATCACGCTGAGCATTTCTTCGTAGGTGATGAAGCGGCGGCGATGCACCAGCTTGTAGTTGTCGATCGCCGTCGACAGCTCTTGGGCGTCGAGAGACAACAGCGACCGCGAGTCCGAAAATTGACGACGCTCACGAGCCGGCGGGGTGCCCGACGAGTCGATTGTGCGACGGTCGGCAAACGTGTTCGTGGGGTCCGATACGATGCTCATGGGCTGGTCCTCTCGCAATAACGACAAATTCATCCTGACTAGGAAACGCTACGCCACGAATCGGCCTCGGTCAAAACGAGTTCGCCAGAGCGACCCTGATTGTCGGATAAATTCGAGTAACCACCGGCCAATAAAAGCCTTGCGATCGATACAACCGGGCGATTGAGCACTCGATTGAGAGGCACTCTCCGAGGAACGACCCCACGCACGACCTCGCATTATGTCATATCAGTATTTTCAATAACTGGTCCTATTTCATCTGGCCACCCGAGGCCCTGAGTTTTACACTCGCCCTGTGAGGCCCGCCGGGCCGTGCCTCAAAACCGCCGAGGATTTTAAGCCATGATCTCGCCCCCATCCGGCGCGCCGCTCAACGCCGCGCAGCTCGATCACTACCGTCGCGAGGGCTACGTGCTCATCCGGCACTTGTTCGATCAGGAGGAGATGCAAATCTTGCTGCGCTATGCCAAGGCCGATCCGGCCTTGCAGCAGTCGGCGTACGCGCGGCGCGACCGTCAGGGGAACGAAACCAAGCTCGCCCTGTGGAACTACGCCGGCGACGATCTCTACAGCATGTTCTCGCGTTCGCCGCGTATCGTGGGGGCGATGGAGCAACTGCTCGACGGCGAGGTGTATCACTACCACACCAAGATGATGCTCAAGGAGCCGCTCGTCGGCGGTGCCTGGGAATGGCATCAGGATTATGGCTATTGGTACAACAATGGTTGTTTGTACCCCTACATGGCCAGTTGCCTGATTGCCGTCGATCGCGCGACCCAAGCCAACGGTTGTTTGCAAGTCCTGCGCGGTTCCCAGCACATGGGGCGCATCGATCATCTCAAGGTCGGCGATCAAACCGGCGCCGACATGGAGCGTGTCAACGCCGCGCTCGAGCGGCTCGAGTTGCAATACATCGAGGCCGACCCGGGAGACGCGTTGTTCTTCGATGGCAATCTGTTGCATCGCAGCGACAAGAACACGTCACCCGACCCACGGTGGTCGTTGATCTGCTGTTACAACGCAGCGCGGAACAACCCTTACAAGGAGTCCCGGCATCCGCGCTACACGCCGCTCGTCAAGGTCGCCGACTCGGCGATCAAAGACTGGCAACATGCGCACAGCGCGCCATAAACTCGCCACGCCACGGCAACTCATCGGCCGCTATTCGATGTCGCATCGCTGCGCTGACACAACTCAGTCAACACGCCGCCGGCGCTTTGTGGATGAATGAAGGCAATCCAGTTGCCATGCGCGCCGCGACGCGGATGGGCGTCGATCAGCCGCACCCCAGCCGCTTGCAAGGCCACAAGTGCCTCAGCCAAGTCGTCGACCCGATAGGCCACGTGATGCATGCCGGGGCCCCGTTTTTGCAAGAAGCCGGCCAGCGATGAGCGCTCGTCGAGCGGCTCCAACAACTCGATCCGGGGCGCGGCCTGCTCGCTCCCCAGACGGCAGAACCCGACCCGTACGCCTTGCTCGGCAACCTCTTCGATCCCTTCCCAGACGGCTCCCAGCGTTGATTCATAAAACACCCGGGCTTCATCGAGCGACCGCACGGCGATCCCCAGATGATCGAGTCCCCGCACCTGAATCGTATTGGCAAGTTCCGTTGTTAGCGTGTGCATGTCGAGGTGCTCGGTTCTTCGTAATGTCCAAATACCGCTTCGAGCACGCGGCAGATTTCCCCCACCGTGGCATACGCCCGCACGGCGTCGAGGATCGCCGGCATAACGTTGTCCGTCGATCGGGCGACTTCGCCCAAGGCAAGCAGCGATTGCTCGACGCGCTGCGCGTCGCGCGTCGCGCGCAGTTGTTGCACCGACGCCACCTGTCGCTCGGCAGTTGTTTCATCGAACTCGAAGCACTCGACGTCCGCTTCAGCGTCGCTTGAGTGGCAGTTGACTCCGACGATCTTTCGCTCGTGCTGCTCGACGGACTGCTGATAACGGTAGGCGGACTGTTCGATTTCTTGCTGGGGGTACCCTTGTTCGATGGCCTTCACCATGCCGCCGCGGCGGTCGATCTCGGCGATGATTTCGCGCGCCTGATCTTCGATCCGGTCGGTCAACGCCTCGACATAGTAGCTGCCTCCCAGTGGGTCGACCGTGTTCGTAACGCCACTCTCGTGGGCAATGACTTGCTGTGTTCGCAACGCCAACTCGACGGCCTGCTCGGTGGGAAGCGCGAGGGCTTCGTCGCGGCTGTTGGTGTGCAACGACTGAGTGCCGCCCAGCACGGCGGCTAAGGCCTGCAATGCGACCCGCACGACATTGTTGTCGCTCTGCTGCGCGGTGAGCGTGACGCCGCCGGTCTGGGTGTGGAACCGCAGCATCCAGGAGCGTTCGTCGCGGGCCCCGAAGCGCTCGCGCATCAGCCGGGCATAGAGCCGCCGCGCGGCGCGGAACTTGGCCACCTCTTCAAACACATCGGTGTGCGCGGCGAAGAAAAAGGCCAATCGCGGGGCAAACTCGTCAATCGTCAGGCCAACGCCCAATGCCGACTCGATGTAACCAACCGCGTTGGCCAGCGTAAAGCCCACTTCCTGGGCGGCCGTGCAACCCGCCTCGCGCATGTGATAGCCGCTGATGCTGATCATATTCCACTTGGGCACGACGCGCGTGCTCCAAGCGAGCAGGTCGCTGGTCAGCCGCAGCGATGGTCGCGGTGGAAAGCGGTAGGTCCCGCGCGCGATGTATTCCTTCAAAATGTCGTTCTGCACCGTGCCGTTGAGCACGGTTGGATGGACCCCGCGCTGCTCGGCCAGCGCGACAATCATGGCCAGCAAGATCGGCGCGGTGGCGTTGATGGTCATTGAGGTCGAAACCTCGTCGAGCGAAATGCCCTCGAAGAGCCGCTCCATGTCGGCCAGTGAATTGATCGACACGCCAACGCGCCCCACCTCGCCGCAGGCCTCGGGAGCATCCGAGTCGTAGCCGATCTGGGTCGGCAGGTCGAACGCGATCGACAACCCCGTGCTCCCCTGCTCGAGCAAGTAACGGAAGCGGCGGTTGGTCTCCTCGGCCGTGCCATAGCCGGCGTACTGACGCATGGTCCACAAGCGACCGCGGTACATCGTGCTCTGCACGCCGCGCGTAAAGGGGTACTGACCGGGAAAGTTGAGCTGTTGCAGATAATCGCCCGCCTGCGACTCGTCGGGTGTGTACAGTCGCTCGACGCTCTGGCCACTGGCCGTGAGGAACTCGGCTTGGCGCTCGGGAGCGCGGCTCAGCGTCGTGGCCAGAGCCGTTTGCTCCCAACTCCAGCGCGCGGAATTGATCGATGGCGTCGGTCGGCTCACCCGCGGACCTTCTCCCTCCGGGAGAAGGTGCCCGAAGGGCGGATGAGGGGAGTGTGAAGGGGTATCTCGCTGCGCACTCCCCTCACCCGATGGCAGAGGGAATTCGATGGCATCGGGTCGGCTCATGCGAGCGCCTCCTGTGCGGCGCGCACCTTTGACGCCGCGTTCAATGTGTCTTGAATCGTCGTGACGATCTGTCGTGCTCGGACCCCGGGCGTAAACACTTCGGCGACCCCGATCTGTTTGAGGTACTCGACATCGCGCGGCGGAATCACGCCCCCGCCAAACACCAAGATCCGCTCGGCCTCGCGCTCGCGCAGCAACTCCATGATCCGCGCAAACCAATGATTCTGCGCCCCGCTGAGCAGCGACACCCCAATGGCCTGCGCGTGCTCGCGGATCGCCGTGTCGACAAGCTCCTCGGGCGTCCGTCGGATGCCCAGGTAAATCGTCTCGAAGCCAGCATCGCGAAGGATGTGGGCGACGTACTTCAGGCCTCGGTCGTGGCCATCCAACCCGGGCTTGCCAATCACGATGCGATAAGACATGGCGCGACCTTAGACGTTGATCAAGTGTTGCTGTTGGACTTCAAGCGTGATCGGATGCACCGCTTCGGGGCTCGACGAGGCGACCGTTTCGACCAGCGTCTCCAAGTCGTTGCCGCTGGGCAAAACGCGACGGGCTTCAGCCTCCTGGATCGCCTGCGCCAACTTGGCTCCCAAGCCGCGCACCTGCGGCTCGAGCACCATGCTGTCGTGATCGCCGCGCACCTCGTGGACTTCGACGCGCGTGACGTACGGCGTCCAGCCGTTGTCCGGATAAATGAATCGCCGGTCGTGATTGATCATCCGGTTGGGGCCAAAGACGTGGACGGGGTTGAGCGGCGGTCGGAACAAGGTCAACCGCACCGGCAGGGGCCGCACGACGTATCGCTCGCAGGCCCGATAGAACGCGGCCTGGATGGCCCGATTATGGAATTGCTGCCCTTGCTCGGCTGGCGGCGCGCCGAACAGCTTGCGGTGGACTTTTTGCCACTCCCAGCGAAGCCGGCCGCCCATCATGTTGCCGAAATACTGCCAACGCTCGCGCTGCCATTTCTGGTAGTGCATCTTGAGCTTGTCGCTCCATAGCAACGGACTGTCCTTGGGAAGCGGCGTGTCAAGCAGCGCCAGCAGCGACACGTCTTCACCCGCCTCGATGAGCTGCCGGGCAATTTCATACGCCGTGATGCCTCCGCCCGAGAACCCGCTGAGCATGTACGGTCCGCGCGGCTGCACATCACGCATCTCGCGAATGTAATCGGCGGCCATCTCCTCGAACGTTTCGTGTGGGACATGATCGCCGTAGAGTCCGCGCGCCTGCAACCCATAGCAGGGACGGTCGCGGCCGATCAGATGCGCAAGGTGCCGCAAATTCAAAACGTTGCCGAACATCCCCGCCACGATGAACAGGGGCGTCTGTCGGCTGGCTTGTCCCTCGTGCATGGCAACCAGATGCGTGTAACGGGTCCGATGCGCATCGCTCTTTTCCGACTCGCTGGGCGCTTGCCGATCGATGGCTTGCTCAATGACCTGCGCGCCCGATTCGATCGTGGGGGCCTCGAACAACACGCTCATCGGCAAATCGACCTGGAACGTCTTTTTGATCATCGCGAACAGCCGGACCGCGATCAGCGAATGTCCGCCCAGGTCAAAAAAGTTGTCCCGCACGCCAACCTGTTCAACACCCAAGAGTTCTTCCCAGATGCCGGCGAGCGTGCGCTCGATATCGTGCGTCGGGGCGACGAAATCGCTCGACATCTGGGGCCGAGTGCTTTTCGCGTGGGTCTCGACGACCCGCCGCGCCACCTGCTCGGACTGCTCGATGAGTCCTCGCAGATCGAGCGACGACACCACGACCGCTTTCGTCCAGCGAGCCTGCAAGGCCTGTTCCAACGCCTGCACCCCCTCGGCGGGCAAGATGCCCTGTCGCAGGTTATGTTCCAGCGCCGCATCGGCCGCCGAGAGTGGATGCGTTCCCGCTTTCGTCTCAGCCGAATCCAGCTCCAGCTCCGAGGGCAATGGCGCCGGCAGGGCGGCGAGATCGAACGGCTCGGCGAGCCGCTTGATCGTGAACTCCTCGATCTCGACGAGCACGCGCCCCGACTCGTCGGCGATCGTCACGTCGAACTGCACGAACGAGTCGCTCGCGCGGTTCGCGCCTCGGTTGCGAACCCAGGACACGATTCGCGGCGGTAGCGCGCCGTAGCAACGTAAGCGGCGATACGACACGGGCACCCACAGCTCGCTGCACTGTTCGTAGCCGTCGATCAGATCCATCGCAAAACCGGTGGCCAAGTCGAGCAGCGCCGGGTGGAGGCGGAAGTCGCGCAGGTCGCCGACGAATTTTGACGGCAGCTCCAAATGCGCGAGCGCCTCGCCGGTGCCAAAGGCCATTTCTCGCAACACGCGCCAGCGGGGCCCAAACAACAGATGGTCCTCCTGCCGCGTGCGCAAGCTTTGCGTCGTCGCCGTCTGACCGTGATGCATGCACCGCGCGGCAATGTCGCGCGGATCGATCGCGGCGGGGGCAGGCAAATCGTCGAGCATGATCCGCGCCTGGGCGTGCGTCTGCCAGCCGGTTTGCCCATCGTCGAGCATCGCCCGACTCTGCACGGCAAAGGCATAGCCCTGCTCGCCACGCTGCAATCGGACGCGAATGTCGCGCGACGAATCGTCGGCCACGTACAACGGACGAAGGAAGAACAGGTCTTGGATCTCGATCGGTTGTTGAATCCGCAACTCGGCGAGTGCGGCTCGAGCGAGTTCCAAATAGCCGGTGCCTGGCAGCAGGGCTTGTCCCTCGGCCGTGCGATGCTCGTCAAGAATCCAATGCGTGAACGGGCTGTAACGCGCGGTGAGCACGACTTGTTCGGCATGGGGTCCTCCGCGGCGAGCGTCGAACAACGGGTGCTGCGACGCGAAGGTCTCGGAGTGTTCGTGCTTTTTGTTCGTCGCGCCGGCGCGGAGTTCCGCCGCCATGCCCACTTCGTTCCAAATACCCCAGTTGATCGCCAACGTCGGGCGGCCTTGCGCGGTGCGTTGGGCGGCAAAGGCGTTCAGGTATGCGTTGGCCGCGACATAATCGACCTGCCCGGCCGGGGCGATGGCCGTGCTCGTCGAAGAGAACACGACGAAAAAGTCCAGCGGCTCTCCCGAGAGCACCTCGTCGAGCACCAACGTGCCTTGAATCTTGGGAGTGAAGACCTCTTCGATGTCGCTTTGCGACTTCATCGGAATGAGTCCATCGCGCAAGATGCCCGCGGCATGAAACACGCCGTGAATGGGGCCAAGCCGTTCGTGCGTTTGTTGCACCGCGGCGCGGAGCGCATCGGCGTCGGTCACGTCGGCCGACACGACCTGCACGGTCGCGCCAAGCGATTCGAGCTTGCGGACGTGCACGATGCGACGGCACACGGCGTCGTCGAGCGCGTGCTCCTGCACATAGGCGTTCCACTCCTCACGCGGCGGTAGCAACGTGCGGCCGACCAGAATGAGTTGCGCGCGGGCGGTTCGGGCCAGGTGCTCGGCGACCGCGCCGCCGATGCCCCCGAATCCGCCAGTGATCAGATACGTGCCCCGCGAGCGGATGCGCGATACGGCCTCGGCGGGCAATTTTGGCGAACGAATCTTGTCATGCACGCGCTCGTAACGCCGCACTCCACGATGAGCCACCACGGCATTGGTGGGCTGCTGCGTGATGTCTTCCCAGAGGGTGTCGACAAGCGCGAGGAACTGTTGAGCGCGGCGTTTTTTTCCGCCGAACCAACCATGAGGCGCGGCGGGCAACTCGATGTCGACGCACGCGCAGGTCGTGTCCGGCAATTCACGCGGGATCACCAAGGCGGGACCCAGCACCGTCGCTTTGTCAGGATACAGGAGCGGCTCGTCGGCGACCTGTTGCAGGCCATTGCCGATGACGGTCCAATGCGCGCCGGGCAACCCCTCGGCCAGCCAGGCCTGGGCCAGGAAGAACAGGCTGTAAAAGCCTTGCTCCTGGTTGCGATGAAAGAAGCTCGAACCAGGGCGGAACTTGGCCGACGCCGTGGTTAGCCAGAGATGCACGATGCGGCTGGGAATTTTGCCGCTGCCAGCCAAATCGCGCAGCAGGGCATCGTAGCCGTCGCGACCATGCTCGGGGGACAAGAGGTAGCGGTGGTCGTCGAACTTGTGGTAGGCGTCTCCCGGCTCGACGCAAATCACGTCGTGCCCCGCGCCCCGCAGCCGCTCGACCAGCGCCGTGCCCACGCCCGCCTCGTCGTTGAACACCAGCCAGGTTTGGCTCTCGAGCGGCTCGCTGCTCACGTCGGCGGCGCGTGGCCGCCAGGTGGGTCGATAGTACCACTCGTGTTGATCCAGCAGCTTGTGAAGCTGCCGCGACTCGTTGACCACTGCCCCCTTGCCCGGTTCGATCCAATACGACTCGTGCTGGAAGGCATAGGTGGGCAGTGACACTCGACGGCGCGACTCGCCTTGCCACAGGCGGTCCAGGTCGATGTCGACCCCGGCCGCCCACAGTCGCCCAAGCGTGGTGAGAAAATACGCCTCATCGGCGACCGACTCCTTGGGATGCCGCAGCGACGTGAGCACCGCTTGGTGCGCATTCATGTCGTGATGCTGACGCACCAGTGACGACAGGTTCTTGCCGGGGCCCACCTCCAGAAACACGCGGCCTGGCGTCTGCAACAGCGTGCCCAGCCCTTGGGCAAATTGCACCGTGTGTCGCAGGTGATCGACCCAATACTGCGGGTTGGTCGCTTGCTCGGCGCTGAGCCAGTTGCCGGTGACATTCGAGACGAGCGGGATTTGGGGCGCACTCAGCTTGAGGGTGCGCAGGTAATCGCCGAACTCGGCCAAGATCGGTTCCAACATCCGCGAGTGCGCCGCGATGTTGATCGCGATCCGCTTGGCCTCGATCTGACGTTCGAGCAGCTGCGCTTGCAGTTTGTCGAGTTCTTTGGTCGGGCCCGACACGGTACATAGTTGCGGGGCGTTGACCGTGGCCAAATCGAGGTGCTCGCCCAATAGCGGTTGCAACTCGGCGCTTGAGAGGGGCACGCTGAGCATGCCGCCGTCGGTGATCCGCTCAAACAATTTGCCGCGCAGCGCGACCAACCCCAGCGCGTCTTCAAAGCTCAGCACGCCCGCCAGGCAGGCCGCGGTGTTCTCCCCCATGCTATGCCCGATCAGGGCCGCGGGCCGCACGCCCCATGACAGCCACAACTGGGCCAAAGCGTATTCGACAATCAACAGGGCCGGCAACTGGACCGCCGGACGCTCCAGTTCTTTCGACGCCTCGACGTACCGGGCCTCGTCGCTGAAGAGCAACGCCTTGAGGTCGAAATCGACGTGTGACCGCAAGGCTTCGCAGCCCCGATCGACCCACTCGCGAAACACACGCTGGGTCTGATAGAGCTGGTAACCCATACGGTGATACTGAGCGCCGCCGCCAGGGAACATGAAGACGACCGACGCGTTGTCTTGGACTTTGTGCTTGAACACGCGTTGCGGGTCGCCGCTGTCGAGCAGTCGGACGGCCTCTTCGAGACTCGCGGCGGCGACGACGCGCCGATCGCTGAAGGCTCGACGTCCGACGCGCAGCGTGTACGCCACGTCGGCCAGGTTCAAGTCGTTGCGGGCGCGCAGCTCAGCGGCCAACCGCTGCGTGGCGGCGTCGAGCGCCCCGCCGTTGCGCGCCGACAACACGAGCATCTGATAGGGCTGCTCCGACGGCGTCGACGCATCGAACGCAGGCGCTTCCTCGACGACGACATGCGCGTTCGTCCCACCCACGCCCAGCGACGTGACACCCGAGCGACGCGGCTGCGCGCCACGCGGCCAGGGTGTCAACTGCTGATTGACCTTGAACGGGCTGTTCTCGAGATCGAGCTGGCTATTGGGCTGCTCGTAATGGATGGTCGCGGGCAACTCGCCGGCCTCGAGCGCGAGCGCCACTTTAATCATGCTCGCCACGCCGGCCGCGGTATCCAAGTGGCCGATGTTCGTTTTCACGCTGCCGATCGAGCAGAAGCCCCGTCGCTGCGTGCTGGCGCGAAACGCCTGAGTCAGGCCGGCCACCTCGATCGGGTCTCCGACGGCCGTGCCGGTGCCGTGACACTCGATGTATTGAATCGAATCGGCGCTGACGCCGGCGACGCTCAGCGCCTCGGCCACGGCCGCCGATTGGCCGGCGACACTGGGGGCGAAGAACCCGACCTTGCCTGCGCCGTCGTTGTTCACGGCCGAGCCTTTGATGATCGCGTAAACATGGTCACCATCGCGGAGCGCGTCCTCGAGCCGCCGCAACACGACGACACCGGCACCGCTGCCAAAAACGGTCCCTTGCGCACGCTGATCGAAGGCTCGGCAACGACCGTCTGGCGCGAGGATGTCGCCGGTCTGATACAGGTAGCCTCGAGCGTGCGGGATTTCAATGGTCACGCCCCCGGCGAGCGCCATGTCACACTCGCCGTTCAAGAGATTCTGACAGGCCGTGTGAATGGCCACCAGCGAGGTCGAGCAGGCCGTCTGCACATTGACGCTCGGGCCATTGAGGTTAAAGCTGTACGACACGCGCGTGGCGAGAAAATCTTTGTCGTTGCCCGTGTGGCGCAGCAGGAATAGCCCGACGTTCTTGACCAGTTCGGGGTTGGTGAGCAGGTTGAAGGCAAAATAGCTCCCCATGCCACAGCCGGCGAACACGCCGACCCGGCCGTCGAAGCGCTCGGGAATGTGCCCGGCGTCTTCGATGGCTTCCCAGGCGCATTCAAGAAAATGACGATGCTGAGGGTCCATGATCGCGGCTTCTTTGGGGTTGAAGCCGAAAAACTCGGCGTCGAAGCCCGCCACGTCGTTCATGACCGCCCCGCGCTTGACGTACTGCGGATGCGACAACAGTTCGGGCGAGACTCCGGCGGCGAACAACTCGGCGTCGCTCAGGTCGCGAATCGCCTCGGTTCCGTCGCGCAGCAGTTGCCAATACTCACGGATGTTGTTGACCGACGGCAGTCGAGCTGCCATGCCGATGATGGCGATTGCACTGTCGTCGATCGAATCAGACTTCACTTCAGCCATAGCCGACACCACTCCACAAACGAATGACGAACCACGCATAAATCAATTCAGGCGGCTTTTCTGACGCCGCGCCATTAACTTCTCGCGACGCTGTTGACCTCGCTGGGCACTCTCCCGCACCTCGTCCGCTTCGCGATCATTGGTCAGATGAACCACCAGCGATCGAATGGTTGGAAAGCGATACAAATCCGTCAGCGACACTGGAGCGTCGATCACTTTGGCGAGTTGGCGATGCAATCGGACGACGAGCAACGAGTGTCCGCCGACATCGAAAAAGTTGTCGTCGATGCCCACCTCGCCGCGGCCCAACACGTTTTGCCAGAGTTGCACAAGCTTGGCTTCCAACGTGTTGCCGGGCACGGTCCGAGAAACGACACTCGCGGTTTTCGGCGTCGAGCGCGGCGCAGGCAGCGCTCGACGATCGATCTTGCCGTTGGGCGTGAGCGGCAACTCGTCGAGGTACATGTAGTGCGCCGGCACCATGAACTCGGGCAACGATTGCCGGAGATGGTTGCGTAGCGCCTCTTTGGCGATCTCGCCCACATCGCTGACCAAATAAGCCACCAAGCGTTGATCGCCCGGCGCGAACTCATGGGCCGTCACGACACACTGCCGCACGCCCGGATACTCACTGAATCGAGCCTCGATCTCGCCCAACTCGACGCGGTAACCGCGAATTTTGATTTGCTGGTCGACGCGGCCCAGGAACTCGACCACGCCGTCCGCGCCATACCGGGCCAGGTCGCCCGTCCGGTACATCCGTGCTCCTCGCTCTGCGACGAACGAATCGTTGACAAATCGCTGAGCCGTCAACTCCGGCCGATTCAAGTAGCCGCGGGCAACACTGTCGCCGCCGATGTACAACTCACCCACGCATCCGATGCTGACAGGCTGCTGCTGTCCGTCCAAGATATACAGTCGCGTGTTGGCAATGGGGCGGCCGATGGGGATCATGTCCGGTGCGCCCTTCACGCGCTGCGTGGTCGACCAGACCGTGGTCTCGGTCGGACCGTACATGTTGAGCACGTTCTCGCCGATGAGCGGCGTCAGTTCACGGGCCAGATCGAGCGGGAAGGCCTCGCCCCCGAGCAGCATGTGCCGCACCTGGCCGAGCGCGTCGCGCGACTCGGCTTGCGCGAGCAACATCCGGGCCATCGAAGGCGTGCATTGGAAATGGGTCACGCCGTGACGAACGATCTGCGCCGCGATCGAGTAATCGTTCGGCTCAAGGGCCGTCAGCGTCGTCGGCGAGTTGGCCCGCTTCCGCAGCTCGTTGAGATACCGCAGGTGTTCGAGCACTTTGGGCGTGGGGACGCCGAAGTCGATCAGGCAAGCGACCTCATTCACGCCGATGCCCTTGAGCCGCTCGATCATCGCGAGGCAACGATCCGCGGACCCGAACAGTCCGCTGGATTCGTAATACCGATCGAAGGCGTGATCGAGCACGGCCTGTTGTTCGTCGCTCGTGAGTCCTTGGAACTCGTCACCCGCCTCGGCAGGCAAATTCTCGGGCCGCTTGAAGGCCGGGAACGACCAGGCGTATTTTTTCAGCAAGTTGAGCGAGGTGCTCAAGTATTTCTGCAACGGGCCGCGGACCTGTTCGCGCACGGCGGCCTCGTCGGGTCCGACGAACGTGTGCAGCATGAGCGAGACGATGCCCGTGGTCGGATCGAATCCGGCCGCGGCGCGCGCCGCGCGATAGGCGGCGATTTTGGGCGCAAGCTCCTCGACGCTCTGCCCCAGCAAGTGGGTCAGTACGTTCGCGCCGATCCGCCCCGCCTCGATGTACGTCTCGACATTGCCGGCCGTAGTGATCCAGATGGGCAGCTCAGACTGAATGGGCCGAGGCAGGGTGCGGAGCGTGACCGGCGCGCCTGTCGGACCGGGAAACTCGACCTCGGTACCGCTCCATAAGCGTCGCACCACCTCGATGTCACGAAACATCGCGTCTTTGGCCGCCCCATAGTTCTGCGGCATCAACACAAAGTCGTTGGGCTGCCAGCCCGCCGCCATCGCCACTCCCACGCGACCATGCGAGAGGTTATCGACCACCGACCAGGCCTCGGCCACGCGCGCCGGGTGATGCAAGGGCAAGACGACGCTGCCGGCCCGAATCTGCACGCGCTCGGTGATCGTCGCCACCGCCGCGCTCGTCACGGCCGGATGCGGATACAAGCCGCCGAAGGCATGGAAGTGCCGCTCGGGCGTCCAGACGGCGATAAAGCCGTTCTGGTCAGCATAGCGGGCACCGTCGAGCAGTAGCCGGTACTTGTCGTCCCCCGTCTCGCAGTCGTCGCCCGAGAAATAAAACAAGCTGAAGTCGATGGGGGTTGCGCTCACGCTGACCTTGGGAGCCGTTGCTTCGCGATCACGATCGCGGAACAGCACGACCTTGAAACCGCGCGACAACGTCCACAGCAACTCGAGCACCGAAATGTCGAACGACAAACTCGTGACGGCCAACCATACCCCCGGCGGCTCATGCACAATCCGCTCGTCCATGCCCGCAAAGAAGTTGATCGCGTTGCGATGCTCGATCATCACCCCCTTGGGCTTGCCGGTCGAGCCTGACGTGTAGATGACATAAGCCAACTGCTGGTTGGTGACCGCGGTCGGTTCGTTGGCCTCGCTGTGGCAGGCGATTTGCGGCCAGTCAGCGTCGACGAGTACCACCTCAGCCGCGTGCACGGGGAGTTGGCCGACGATCGCTGTCTCGCTCAGAATGACTCCCAGCGCAGCATCTTCGATCATCAGCGCGATGCGGTCTGCCGGGTACAGCGGGTCAAGCGGCACATACGCTCCGCCCGCCTTGTGAACAGCGAGTATCGACACCACCAGATCGGTCGAGCGGAGCAAATGAATGCCCACGAGCCGGTCGGGGCCAACGCCCAAGGCGCGCAAGTGGGCCGCAAGCTGATTGGCGCGACGGTTCAACTCCTGGTACGTGAGCGACTCATCTTCGCAGACCAAGGCGACGGCGTCGGGCATTTGCGCCACGCGCTGCTCGATGGCCTGATGAATGCACATCTCGCGTGGATACTCGACTGCGGTGGCGTTCCATTGCTCGAGCGTGTGTCGTTCAGCGCTGCTGACGAGTTGCAATTGCGAAATACACTGCCGCGGCTCGACGGCCAACTGGCTCAGCAGCGTCAGGAATTGTTGTTGGAGTAGGGTTGCGGCCGGGGCGCTCAACACGTTCTGATCGTACACCAACTGCGCGCTGCGACCGTCGCGCGCCACGAGCAGCGCCAGTGCCGTGAGCGGCTGCGGCTGGAAGCTCGAGAGCGCGGAGTCAGCATGGATGGCCACGCTCAGCGGGCGGGGCGTGGCGAGTTCCGGCCGCCGGCTGACCAGATCGCGTAAATAAGTGCCGCGCTGGGCCAGTCGAGCCAACGAGTCATGCTGCCGTTGCACATGGTCGGCGAATGACTCATCCCAATGCAGTTCAACACGCCAGGGGACCGCTGGTGCGAACCAACTCGACCAAGAGCCGGTCCGCTCGCCAAGCGCGGCGTTCGACCATGCCAGGTCGAACACGTTGCGGTCGTTGCGGCGGGCGAGCAACACGGACCAAGCGGCGGCGAGCACCTCGCTGGGCGCGAAGGAATCAAAGCCCGCGCACAACTCAAAAGGCACGGCGATCGGCAGTGCTCCCCACTGCGGTTCTTGCAGCGGACACGCATCGCCGCTGGCCGACGGGACCCGCGCCGGATCGAGGGTCGCCAAACGCTCGGCCCAATACGCTTCGTGACGCGCCATGCGCAAGGTGAGTTCGGTCAACTCGCGTGTGTGTTCGGGGGTTAGCGTGTCGAGCGTGACGCCTCGATCCAGATCCAGCCGCTCGACGACCTGTGACAGGGTTAGTTGATGGCCCTCCAGGTCGGTGAAGGCGAGCAGATCGATGGCCCCGTCCTGGGTGGCAACCCGCAACCGCTCGTCATCGATCGTGAGGATTTGACCGACGTGCTCGCCGACGACGTCGTCGACGGCCTGGGCATGCGTGACGATCGCCAGTTGATCGCGATGGGCGATCTTGGCCGAGCCCAACGGGTTGGGGTAGCGGCCAAAGTCGAGCGCCCGGACCATGGCAACGAGGTCGGCCGAGGCGTGTTGGAAATTCAACAGACATGCCGCGAGGGGTCGATCGTCACGGCTAAATACGCTCCGTTCGCTGAGGTCCTGAGGGTGGTACTGCGCGCGTCCCTCGGCCAACTCATCGATCAGTTCGGCAAACGTTTCCAAGCCCAACTCGAAGCAGCGGGTATTGAGTGTCAGCGCGATCTCTTGCTCGGCGATCTCGAAGCGGCGCTGCTTGAGGATGCGGCCGGCGTCGACCTCGGCGGTCATTTCGTGCCAGGTGACACCATGCTCGCGCTCGCGATGGATGAGCGCCCAGGCCGGCGCGTTGAGCCCGGCATAGCGGGGGAGCGGACCGTCATGGAAATTGATCGCGCCGCGCCGCGGCTTGGCGAGCACGTCGGTGGGGATGATCGCCAGGTGCGTGATTGCGAACAGGTAGTCGAACGGCTCGGCGTCGAGCGCGGCGCGATAATCGCCCGCCGGGTCGAGCACCGCCAAACCATGTTGCCGGGCCCAGCGCACGACGCGCGGCGCGGCGCTGATGACGCCGCGAATTGCGTGTCCGCGCTCACGGAGCACGTCGCCACACTCAATCAACAACGAATCCGCGCCGATCAGAAAGCAGCTCAGCGATACACGATCCATACGCAATCCTCCACTCACACACGTTGGGCCAAAGACCCACGCCAGGGCCCGGTCGAGTAGGCCACGAGCGCAAAGTCGCAGCAAATTACGACTCAACCCATTGATATTTAGTTCACTTTTCTCCCGTGAGCGCCGCGGGCAGCTATGATTGAGGAAAGAATCTCGAATCTCGCTGAGAACCGTCACGATGCACGACAAATTGACGCTGTTGGTATTGCCGTCATTGCGGGCTATCTGCCGCGCGGACGGCACAATCGTCATGACCCGCAAGTTCATCGAGGGCATGGAGCAATACGTGTCACGCTGGCCAGGGCCGGTGGCGACCGTGCTGGAGGGGACCGACGTCGAGTCGAATAACCTCGACAACGTTGCCGTGCGCCCCGAGCAGTTATCGTTCGGCGTCACGGTGGCCGATTTTGACTCAGCGGCGTTTCGAACCCTGCTCACCCCAGACACCGTGGCGCTGTGCGGCGGCGATCACCGACAGAATCATGTGGTGGACTGGTGTCGACAATCTGGCGCAACGGCGGTGGTCTGCACCGAATACTCGCTGCGGACCCGATGGCAGATCGCACAGACTGAAGAGCGCCGCTGGCTCAAGCGTTGGCGACGCATGGCCTGGGAAGTGAATCAAGAACGGATTCGGCGCACGTACCTGGCTCAGGCAGCGGGGGTGCAGTGCAACGGCACGCCGACGTTCGACGCCTACGCGCCGCTCAACCAGCGCACGATGCTGTACTTCGATACCCGTACCACGCGCGAGGCGCTCATCGCGCCCGAGTCACTGGAGCGGCGATTGAACGAGCTTGTCGAGGGGCGACCGTTGCGGCTGGCATTTTCGGGACGGCTCATCGAGATGAAAGGGGCAGACCACCTGCCGCTCATCGCGGCTGAACTGCGACGTATGAACGTCCCTTTCGAGCTGACGATCTATGGCGACGGCGCGTTGCGAGAACGACTGCGGCAGCACGTGATTGAGCTGGGACTTGCGGATTGCGTGCAATTGCCCGGCACGCTTGACTTTCATCGCGAATTATTGCCGCGGTTGCGAAGCGAGTGCGATCTGTTCGTATGCCCGCATCGGCAGGGTGACCCTTCATGTACTTACCTTGAAACGCTTGCGTGCGGCGTGCCGATCGTGGGCTACGCCAACGAAGCGTTTGCGGGCATTCTGCGCCGGGCGGAGGTGGGTTGGTCGGCGCGGCTCGACGACCCGCGCGGCGTGGCTCAGGAGGTGGCGCGGTTGCACCAGCAGCGTGACGAGTTGCGACGAACGTCGCGGGCCGCGATTGAGTTCGCCGCGCAGCATACGTTCGAGTTGGAATTCCAGCGGCGGATCGAGCACTTGCTGTTGTGCGCGGGGGTCGAGTTGCCCGAGTCGCAGTGCGAACTCGTGACTGTGTAGAAACGATCGCGGCGTGGAAACGATCGCGAGAGCATCTCGACGGTGGGTGGAAAATCGGAAGTGGCGTCGAGGGTACGGAAGGGTGGCTGGTGGTTTGCGCAGCAAACCACCAGCCACCCCGACCGTATCGCTCTCATACGAAACGATCGCGGCCGTCGACACGCGGTTGGTATCGACGGCCGTGACCGAATAAAAAAACAAACCTCTCGGGCGATTGCGACGGTGGAGTCGCTTCGAGAAGAGCGAGATCTGACCGTGCTAAGCACAGTCGTTTGGTGATCTAGGCTCACGAAATGGTATTAGGCACCCCCGACGGAATCAATGCACGAGAGGTTTGTGTATCCAAGCGTGTTCATGTTGAACTGGCAGAAAGTATCGGCATGCGAACTCACTCATCTCTACTTTACGTCGAAAAACTGAGGACGGTTCTTGGGTTCGGCCGAGTATCGCCAAAACTTTACTTCTTTTCCACGATCCAAATGTTGCGGAAGGTCACGGGGTTGCCGTGGTCTTGCAACTGCAAAGGACCTGAGGCCCCTTCCTTGCTAAGGCCGCCGGGGGTGAGCTTCTCGAAAACATAGTCACCGTGTATGACCACGCCATTGTGACGAACGGTGACCTTGGCATGGGCGGTCTTGTTTCCCGCGTCGTCGAACCGTGGCGCGGTGAAGTCGACATCGTAGGTTTGCCATTGCAGCGGAGGCAGGCACATGTTCACGTCGGGCTTGCGCAGCGTGTAGAAGCCGCCGCACTCGTTGTTCTCGCCACTCAAGCCGAACGAGTCGAGGATCTGACACTCATAGCGATTGATGATGTACAGGCCGCTGTTGCCGCGTGCCTGGCCGCGCGCACTCGGCATGAATGGTGTGCGGAATTCGAGGTGCAACGTGAAGTCCTTGAACTCTTTGATGGTGAAGATGCTTCCTTTGGGGGTGAGCAGTTTGTCGTCGGTCAGCATGCCTCCTTTGAAGGCTTCGAGGCCCGACCCGTCGAACAGCACGGTTGCGCCAGCCGGAGCCGCCTGGCCGAGCGTGGGGCTCTTGCGTTCGACGCGTTTGAGCTCGCCGAGCTTGGTGCCGCCGGAGTCGGCGACGCTGATCGTGCCGTCACGCAACGTCCCCTGGCGATCGTCCCCTTTGAAGACGACCTGACCGGCGTCGAGTTTGCCTTCGTACTTTTTCGGCGCGGCGCTGGTGTCCCAACCGGCACCGGGTAGGCCGCCTCGATAGACGACCGATTGGAAGGCGCCCTCGCCCAGGGCAATGACCTGCACGCCGGTTTTTTTGTCGGCGACATCCCCTTCATATTCGCCTTGCAGCGTGTAATCGACACCCGCCTCGGCGGGGTTGGTGAAGGTCGGAGCTTTGCCAGGGGCGGCAACCACGGCCGCGCTCGGCAACACCAACAGTAGGGTGGCTAAAAAGGTCCATCGCATATGGAGCATCTCCTCGGGTAAAATGTGCGGTCAGGCGAACTGGGGTCATTGTGCTGGGTCCTGGCAGGGGGTGCAAGTTGGAGGCGAGTTGAGGGGAGAAATCCGCGATCTTTTTGTGATCGAGAAGCAGGGCATGCATCGATAAATCTCGATGGCGGCGAAACTGTCCAAAATCGGCCCAGTAGCAGAATAAGCCGGTCTTGACGCTCTTTGCCCCCTGAGGTACTACCTCGCTTGCATCCGCGCCAAAACAATAACTTTGGCGTCGCGACAGCGCAGCCGACCGACAACGACTCGACGCACGCACTTGAAGGTCAAAGGTCGACCACGCTCGTTGTGGCTTAGCCACGTTTCGAGTGGGAGGTGTGTTGTGGATCGGCAGGTGCTTTTTGCCCGTCGCGGCAAGCAGCCTCGTGCTTCCGAGGCTTGGCTGAGCGTGTTGCTAGGCTCGCTCGCGGTGGTCTCGTTCACCGTCGGTGCCTTGCATCTCTGGCAACAAGCCGGCGATGACCCCAGCGATTATCGAGCCGCCTCGGGGGTGCTCCTGTGGCTGACGGGGCTCGTGCAAGCCGCGATCGCCTGGCGACTCCGGCATCATCAGCCCGAGGTACCTGCCCAGCGGGCCGATGTCTTACACTTTGTCGAGTGGCAGATCGTCGGCGTGGTGGTCGCCCTGGGGTGTGGATATTTGGTCGGACCAGGCGCGGAAGCGCGTTATTTGGTTCGAGCCGTGATTGCGTTGTGGCTCACCCTCACGTTATTGCCGGTGGTTATGCCACGCCACGCGCGGGCTCGCTGGGCGTGGATCCAATCGCGCGGCGCCCGAGCCGTGGGTTGGAGCATGCTCGCGGTTTCGCTCATATTGCTCGGCGGAGAAGGTTTGCTCCGCGTCGCCGCCTGGCTCGACGGCGAACCGTTGACGGCGCATCACCGGGTGCAGGCCCTCAAGTTCACGCCCGGTGAATCATTCGCCGACCGCGTGGCCAACGAGCAAGGCTACCTGGGAGAGCGATTTGTCGCCGACGTGCCGTTGGGGCACATTCGGGTCGCCGTGCTGGGGAGCGACGTGCCCCTCGCGTCGGCCGGTATGAACCACTTCCTGGACAACCTGCACGCACTTAGCGCTCCGTTGAACGTTTATAACTTTGGCCTGCGCCACGCGGGCCTGCGCGAGTTCACCGTCCAAGTCACCGACGACGTGCAACGGTACCATCCGCAGCTTGTGGTGGCGATGTTCGACGTGTCGCAGGAACTTGTCCATAACGGGGTCGAGCCGCAACCCTACGACTGGCACGCATTGCGATTGAGTCAATGGGCGGTCAACACGCTGCGCCTCCGCGTGGCTGGTCCACAGATTTTCGCGCCGCCGACCAGCGCCGACTACGAAACCTTCTTGCGACAGAGCACGGCATCGCTTCAGGCTTGCCGGACGCCGATCGAGGCGTCGATCGAGCAGCGCTGGACCGTGCTGCAACAGCAGCTCGATCAGCTCGCGACGAACTGCGATCGTTACCACTTGCCGCTGGCGGTGGTGCTGGTGCCGAGTCCTTGTCAGGTGAGCGATCACTTGCGTGACACGCTGGCCCGACGGCAGGGCGTTGAACTGCGGCGGCTCGACATGGATCTGCCGCAGCGGCGGCTCTCACGCTACGCCCAGCAGCGCAACGTGGCCGTGATCGATCTGCTGCCCTATTTCCGCGCGGCGCGGCAGAGTCCGTTTCAACCGCAGAGCGGCCAGTTAAGCGCCGCGGGGCACGATATCACGGCCGACGTGCTTGGCGCGTGGATCGAGTCGCGCTACGCCCGCACCATGGCGCATAACCGGTCCACGGATTCATCACATCCGTAAGACGACGGATTGGAACCACGGATGAACACGGATAAACACCGATCAGGGAGGAGACCGGAGTGAAGCATGGATAAGAGGCCAGGGCAAGCGATAGCAATTTAATTTTCGACTTCTGCTTTTTTTCCCTTCTCCCTCATCGGTGTTTATCCGTGTTCATCCGTGGTTCCATTTGCCTTACGCGCTTTCGGCTTCACCGATAAAGCCGTCGAGCAGCCGGGCACGCGTGGGGTGTTGGAGCTTGCGAACCGCCTTGGCCTCGATCTGGCGAACCCGTTCACGGGTCACACAGAAAATCTTGCCGACCTCTTCAAGCGTGTACGAGTAGCCGTCGGCCAGGCCGTAACGCAGGCGAATGATCTCCCGCTCGCGATAGTTTAGCTCTTGCAGCGCGTCGTTTACCCGTTGCTTGAGCGACTGCTGGTTGATGTCGCGGAGCGGATCGATATCGCGATGGTCCTCGACAAATTCACCGAAGTAGCTGTCGTCATGCTCGCCCACCGGTTGATCGAGCGACAACGGCTGCCGGGTCATCTTCATCACGCACCGCGCCTCTTCGAGCGTCAGGCCGGTCGCTTCGGCAATCTCTTCGAAGTTCGGCTCGCGGCCGCAACGTTGCAAGAAGTCGCGGGTCATTGTCCGCACGCGGCTCATCGTTTCGATCATGTGCACCGGCAAGCGAATCGTGCGGCTTTGGTCGGCCAACGACCGGGTGATCGCCTGGCGAATCCACCAGGTGGCATAGGTGCTGAACTTAAAACCGCGAGCATGCTCGAACTTGTCAACCGCTCGCATCAGGCCGGTGTTTCCTTCTTGGATCAAGTCCAAGAAGCTCAAGCCGCGATTGCGATATCGCTTGGCGATCGAGACAACCAACCGCAAATTGCCGGCCGAAAGGACCCGCTTGGCGGCATCGTAGGCTTCCTGATACTGCTTGATCCGCGCGACGCGCTTCCGCAGCGTGGTCGGAGTGTCGAGCGTGATTCGCATCAGGTGGCGCAACACTTGGCGAGCCCGTTGGCCTTCGGGCGTGCGGTTGTGCGGGTCGTGCAGATGTTTGAGTTGGTTCAGCAGATCGGTCATGCGGCTCGAAACCTCGGCCAACTTGTCGAGCAGCGGTTGCAGGCGATTCGTGCGGAGCATCAATTCTTCGACCAACACAACGGCCTTGCGGCGTCGGCGAACCAGTTTGCGCCAAGCGTCCATCCGAGCCGCGCGGCTGCGACGCTTGTTAACCACCACGCGAAAGTCACGGCGGTTGGCTCGCAACAGCAGGGCCAGCGTGGAGAGGTTGGGACCCAATAGCTTCAAAATCGATTTCTTTTCGGCGGCGTCGGTCACGCTCACGTCGACCGTCCGATCCAAGCGTAGCTCACCGTCGCGCACTTTCTTGAGCAGCGTAACGGCTCCTTGCAACAAAAAGTCGTTGGCCAGCATCGTCCGGCGATACCGACGACGGGTCGACTCGATCTGCTTGGCCGACTCGATCTCCTGAGCCCGATTGAGCAGCGGGTTCTCTCCCATCTGCATCAGGTAAATGCGGACCGGGTCGTCGATCCGCGCGCCGTTGAGCGCCACGTCGAGGTTCTCTTCATCCTCATCGACCACCGGGGCTTCAATCGCTTCGAACTCGTCGACCACCGCCTCAGCCTGAAATTCGTCCACCTCGTCAGCCTCGACGACCGCCTCGGTCGATTCGTCAATGTCGAACAGCTCGACCGTTTCGAGCAGCGATGGGCCGGTCTTGGCCTTCGCGGTCAACGCTTGCGGCTTGTGCGACGTGACAGCGATGTGCGGATGTCCGTTTTTCTTAACCGGCTTTCGCATGACGTTCGATCCTTGCGTCCGAGGGTGCAGCGGCTTGGGTGTTGTGGTGCCGACCCTAGAAAGCACACCCAATGCCAATCCCCTCAGGCGGTCATGCCAATAGCCCTAACTCCTTGTCTCTTAAGCAAATGCCAATTCCCCTGCCGCTCAGGTCGTGGGCCGTCATGTTGCCCAAACGCCACAGCGCACCGCGGCACGATGTTGCCTCACCGCAACGTACCTTTCCAAACCAACGGCATGACCGCCTATCGTTGGTGAAGAATTGACTGAAGCAGATCGAGCTGGAACTCAGGGTGGCTGGCGTTTTGCACAGCAAAACCCGGCTCACTGTGAGTCGGTGTCACACGTCATTCGCCGGGTTGTTCGGCGCAAAACGCCAGCCACCCTGAACGGTGACGCTCAAGCAAACCGACGTTCCAACGCTACCTCACTCACAAGGCCGCGAGGGCCTGCAGCGCGATCGACCACGATGGCCGAGTTGAGCGGTAGGTCTGCCACCAGGTGTCGAGCACCACGGGAGTGAGCGATTCCGGGAAAGAGACTCGCCACAATTCTGCCGCCTGGGCGAGCTGCTCGAGGCCGTAACTCGTCAACTCGATGTCGGCGGCGGTCTCCAGCACCACGGGCAACACGCTGAGCGGCAGTACACTGCCATGCCGGCTCAGATCGAGCGCCTCGACGAAACACGGCAGATCGAGGTTCAATTGCGCCACGAGCCACGCCAGCCGCAGCACCTCGGGCAGTTGCGGCTGAGCATTGGTCAGTACCGCCTCAAATACCACGCTGTTGGCCTGCGGGTACGCCGCGCCTCCGCCGCCCGAGATGGGCTGGACGAGCAACACATGCGCGTGTTCGACGAGCAGCTCGGACTCGATGCGCTGCGCGATCCCCGCGAGCAAGCCTGGCCCGTAACTCTCCCATTGCTCGCGGAGCGGTCCGCCGCGGAGCTTCAACTCGTCGCCAAGCTTCGGCTGAGCGCGATCACCGGCCTGAAATAGCTCGGTCAGCGCTGCCGTCAATCGCGTCACGATCGGCTCGATGAAAGCGGGCCCAAGCAACTTCGTGCATACCGTTTGGGCCAGGTCCCGGGGCGCGGGGGCATGCTGAGCCAGAGGAACAGCAAGCGCAAAAAAAGTGTCCGGTTCGATCCGGTCCGCCGACAGCACGTGTTGCAACTCGGTGACACTCGGCCGCAGGTCATCGAGCTGCGCCGCGTCGACCAACGGGCGATTCGCGATCACCGCCGCCGCTGCATGCAAATAGCTGACCCGTGGGTGGGTGATCCAGTGGATCGACGTGGGCATAAATCTCACCGAACTTAAATCGATTTTTGCGCGGGTCTGGCGTCGACGACATCCGTAGCGGGTCGTATTATAGACGGTTGCAAACGATTCGTGTCGTTCGGTTCAGTGTCCTTGCGAGGTCGACCTCAATGCTCGAGCAGCAGCCCAAAAATTGGGTCCCCGAAGTTAAGTCCTGGAGCACGAGCGAGGCCAGTGAACTCTACGACGTCGGTCGCTGGGGGGCCGGCTATTTCTCCGTCGGTCGCGATGGCCACCTGCTCTGCCATCCCACGAAAGATCCCAAACGGGCGATCGATCTCAAGGAACTGGTCGACAATTTGCAACTGCGGGGCATCGATCTGCCGATCCTCGTCCGTTTTGCCGACATCGTCAAGCACCGCCTGGGCGAAATCCACCAGGCCTTTCAGAACGCGATGCGCGAGCATCAGTTCAAGGGCAACTACTGCTGCGTCTACCCAATCAAGGTCAACCAGCAGCGGCAGGTCGTCGACGAGGTGCTCGCCTTTGGCAAGCCGTTCAAGTTCGGTCTCGAAGCCGGCAGCAAGCCCGAGCTGCTCGCGGTCGTGGCCCTGGCTGGCAACGACACGCCCATCATTTGCAACGGCTTCAAAGATGCCGAGTTCATCGAGATGGCCATGCTGGCCCAGAAGATCGGCCGCCGCGTGATTCCCGTCATCGAGAAATATACCGAACTCAAGTTGGTGCTCGAATACGCCAAGAAGATCGGCGTCCGCCCGCAGATCGGCTTCCGTGTCAAGCTCGCCTCGCGCAGTACCGGCCGTTGGCAAGGCTCGGGGGGCTACCGTAGCAAGTTCGGGCTCACCGTCAGCGAAATCATTCGCGCCTACGAAGAACTCAAGTCGCAAGGCATGGAAGACTGCTTCAAGCTGCTGCACTTCCACCTGGGGAGCCAAATCCCCAACATCCGCCATATCAAGCAAGCCCTCAACGAGGCCGTCCGCATCTACGTCGAACTGGCCAATCGCGGCGCGGGGCTCGAGTATCTCGACGTCGGCGGCGGGCTGGCCATCGATTACGACGGCTCGCAAACCAACTTCGAGTCGAGTTGCAACTACACCCTGCAAGAGTACGCCAACGACGTCGTGTACCACATTCAAACCGTCTGCGACGAGGCCGGCGTCAAGCACCCCACCATCGTCAGCGAAAGTGGCCGCGCCATCGTCGCGTATCATAGCTGCCTCGTCTACAACGTGCTCGGCGTGTCGGGCCTGGGCGACGTCGAAATCCCCACCGAGCCCCCGCAAGACGCCGAGCAGCCCATCCGCGACCTTTACGACACTTACAACAACGTCACGCATCGCAATCTGCTCGAAGCCTATCACGACGCCCAGCAAGCGCTCGATATGGCCATGAGCCTGTTCAGCGGCGGTTACTTGCCCATCGACCAACGCAGTCTGGCCGAAAATCTCTACTGGGCCATCTTGCGCAAACTGCAAAAGTACATTCACGAAGTCGAGTACGTCCCCGAAGAATTGCAGGGCATCGACAGCACGCTCAGCGAGACGTACTTCTGCAACTTCTCGCTCTTTCAGTCGATGCCCGACTCCTGGGCGATCAAGCAGTTGTTCCCGATCATGCCGATCCATCGGCTCGAAGAGCGGCCGCAACGCAACGCGGTGCTTGGCGACATTACCTGCGACAGCGACGGCAAGATCGATCAGTTCATCGACCGCCGCGACGTCAAACGCACCTTGCCGCTGCACACGTTCAACGGCGAGCCGTATTACCTCGGCACCTTCCTGCTCGGCGCGTACCAGGAAATCCTCGGCGACATGCATAACCTCTTTGGCGACACCAACGCCGTCCACGTGAGCCTCGACGATAACGGTGCGGTCGTGCTCGAGACGGTCATCAAGGGAGACACGGTTCGCGAGGCCCTCGAGTACGTCGAGTTCGACGTGAGCGCCCTGGTCCGGCAGCTGCGCAACGATGTCGAGACCGCCGTCCGCGAGAAACGGATCGACTTTCAAGAGTCCGGCCGCCTGTTGCGGTTCTACGAAGACGGCCTGCAAGGCTACACGTACCTCGAAGAGGCCCACTAACCGCCGGAGCTCTCTTCGCCCCAGGGCAAGCGAATCGTGCCGCTCTTGAGTGCGGCCAGGAACTCGTGATTGCTCGACAATAGCTCGCTCAACGCGGCGATCTCGTCGGGCTCGTACCAGTGAACCGACTCGACCTCGAGTGGATTGGGCTCCAGCACGGCCTCGTCGTCGAGCGTCGCCAACCACCAACCTAGGCTCACACGCCAGGGCGTGACACTCTGCCAGATGCGCTCGATGGGCTCGGCGGCGACATTGAGCTCTTCGCGCATCTCGCGTCGCAAGGCGGTCGCTTCGTCCTCGCCCGGATCGACACCTCCGCCCGGAAAGCAATACGCGCCGGGAGCCACCACGTGCTGCGAGCGGCGAATCACCAGCAGAGCGCGGCGACGCACCACCACGGCGACCACTCCTCGGCGTTCGATCGGCGTCGTCATGGCTCCTCGTTCCTCATAGCCGATCCCTCTGGGACCGGTTGTGTGAACATCGCAGTTTCACTCGTTCCGTGTACACAATGCACGCGCCTCACCTCCGGCCCCAGAGGAACCGGCTCGGGGAGCGATCAAAAATTGACACAGGCCTAACTCTCCATTCCACTCGTCGAGTCCGTTATACTCGATGCTCCTCGTTCGATGCACGACCCCAACTGCCGCTGGAGAGCTGCCGATGCCACCCAAGACGACCGTGGAACTGACGGGCGTGGTCCCCATTATCCCGACGCCGTTTTTTGCCGACGAACAGATCGACTACGCGGGGATCGCCCGCTGCGTGCAGTTCGCCAAGGACTCGGGGCTCGTGGCCGCCTGTTTGCCCGCGTACGCCAGCGAGTTTTATAAGCTGAGCGAGGCCGAGCGGGCCCAGGCAGTCGAGACGGCGCTCGAAGCGGCCGAGGGTAAGTTGGCGATCGTCGCGCAGGCCAATCACCCCAGCGCCAAACACGCCGCCGAGTTGGCCAAGCGCTACGAGACGCTCGGCGCGTCGATCATCTCGTTCGCCATCCCACGCATGTTCGCGCTCCCCGAGAGCGATGTGCTCGACTACTGCCGGCGGATATGCGACGCCGTGTCGATCCCGGTGCTGATTCAGGATTTCAACCCGGGCGGACCCACCGTCGGCGCGTCATTCGCCGCTCGGCTCGCCGAGCAATGCCCGACCTTCCGCTATCTCAAGCTCGAAGAGTCGATGATGAGCGGCAAGATTCGCCAGATCATCGAGGCCACCGGCGGTAAGATCGGCGTGCTCGAGGGCTGGGGAGGCATGTACATGCTCGAACTCATCCCGGCCGGCATCTGCGGCCTGATGCCCGGCTTGGGCGTGTCCGACGTCTTACAGCGCGTCTGGACACTCGCCCGCAACGGGCAAGACACCGCCGCGATCGAGTTGTTTCAGATCGTGCAGCCGCAAATCCTCTTCTCCTTGCAAAGCTCCGAATTGTTCAACTGGATCGAGAAGCGGCTGCTCCGCGATCGCGGCGTGATCGCCGAGTCGAGCATCACCGTTCGCTCGGCCACCTTGACCCCCGACGCCGACACACTCCGCTACGGCGACCGTCTCGCACAGCGCGTCATGCTCGCCGCGAAGCGCTAAACACAAGTTGCCTCTTATTTTCCGCAGAAGATTACTCACATGCTCAACCATGCGAATTGCATATGATCGCTGGC
>CAZZBK010000076.1:0-1902 GCA_964652155.1 uncultured Planctomycetaceae bacterium
GTCGCCGACCGCATGGAGCTTCACATGACCGGCCGAGGGGGGAATCGAGCCGACGCGCGTCGTCTGCCGCGTGGCCGCGTCGCCGTAGCCTCGTAGCGAGCTGGTCGGCAAATTGTTCAGCGACGTGTTCGTGCCCGAGTGCTCGATGTAATACAGGTTGTTCCTGACATCGAACGTGCAGCGGTATTGGCTATTGTGGGTGATCGCCAGATTGCGGGCGTAGGCCAGGTCGTCGGCCACGAATTGCGCGACGTTCTCGAGGCGGTCGACGGCCGAGGTGGTCAGATACGGCGCGGCCGTGGCGGCCACGATCGCCATCACGAGCACGACCATCATCAACTCGACAAGCGTAAAGGCGCGGCGTTGTCGAGTGGCGAGGGTCATGGGCGATGCTCTAACGTTTCTTGTCGTTCTTCTCGACGACGATCACTTGCAACGCGCCGCTGCGCAGCAGCGTGTTTTGTTCTTTGATTTGCGCGTTCAGGGCTTTGAGCTGATTGACGATTTCCAGTTGCTGCTCGACCGCATTGATGAACGGACCCTGCGGCGGCACGTTCTGCGCCGACGTCGAGCCCATCAACCCTAGCATGCAGACAACGGCCACATTGGCGACAATTAGCACGGTCCAACGCAATGAATGCTTTGACATCGGTTCACCTTGGGTAACTGTGAGAGGAGTTAGACGGGTCGTAGCGATTGTGCTCGATCGAATCAGCCAGATCACTCGTTGTCGTCGATCGAGATCACCTTCCAGCGCAACCCAGGGTCGCCGCTGGCCGGCACAAAGACCGACTTATTCGAGCCCAGCCACGTGTACTGAATCGAACTCGTTTCCGGCTTCGCGGTCAAGACCGGCGTGGGATTGTTCCCGGCCGCTTGCACATAGACCGGGTAATACGGCGTGCCGGCCGTGCCATTGCTGATGGCGTTTTGAAACAACGCCCACAGGATCGACCACCACGTGTTGCCGTTGATCCACTCGGTGCGGGACCGCAGGTAAAAGCCTTGCGTAATGACCCGCCCTTGCAGGTCGAGTGATGTGTTGATCGTGCCGCTTTGAACGTCAAAGTTGGCAAACGTCGCCACCAAGCCGCGAATCGTGGCCTTCGCGCCGCTCTGCAACTCGACGTTGTTCGTGGCGATGATCGCCGGCAACTGCACGGGGGTCGTCGAGCCATCGAGCGGCGGCAACGAGTGGGCCTGCACCGTGGCGCGGCTCCCCGTGAGAAACTGCACTTTGTTCGTGGTCACCAGCGTGCCGGTGATCGACACGTTGGCGCCCAACTGAATGGCGCTGGTGTTGTAAAACACCCCCAGCGGATTGGTGGTCATGTTGGGCGCGTAGGTCGCATTGCTCACCGAGTTGCTGATGGCCGAGGCCTGATAGGTCTTGCCCCCCGGGTACAGCTTATACGACGTGAGCAGCGATGGGGTTGGCCAGTCGTTGGCGTTGCCGGTCGAGATATTCGAGTACGACACCCCCATGTTGTTGCTGAGTTGAGTCAGAATGCTCGACGAGGTGCGGCTGGTCGGCAAGTAGATCGGGCCGTTGAGCGGCCGCAGGTCACCGTAGCTGGCTTGCATCGCGGTCAAGTCGCTCATGTAGCGATTGGCGGCCGTCGTGCTGTTGTTGGGATACGCGTCACACAGCCGCAAATTGCCCATCAGCCGGTTGGCCCCTTGCACGCGACACGGATATTGCACCTGAAACTCGGCCTGCGCGTACTGGTAGACCGTGTAGTTCTTCGCGTTATCGAAGGTCGTGGGCGCCGTGTTGAGCGCCACGGGAATCAACTCGACGACGGCCCGCACCTGTTTCGTGGCCGTGACGGTGGGGCGAGCCAGATCGACGGCGGTATTCTTGACGGTGACCGTCACGCGCCACGGTTGCTTCGCGTCGTC
>CAZZBK010000076.1:2002-28707 GCA_964652155.1 uncultured Planctomycetaceae bacterium
TGCGCGGCGACCTGCGAGCGAAACAGCATGTACGACACGACCAGCGTGACCGACAGCATGCCCAGCACCATCAGCACCGCCATGCCGCGCCGGCGAGCCAAACGCCTTCGAGTCGTGGGTCGCGTCATTAGGGCACCAGCAGTTGGTAGCGGGCGGTCGAACTGAAGAACGGCAAGGCGTTCCCCCCCACGTTGTCGACCACGCCCGACCCTGTGTTGCTCGTCAACTGCAACTCCGTGCGCAGTCGCACTTGCCGCAGGCCATGACTGTTGCTGTACATGACCATGGGCCAATGGATGTTGGTCCAGCTCAGCGAGCCCCCTTTGTACGACGCGATTTCGCTCGTCGACGGATTGAGCGTCAACTCGAATCGGACACAGCCGCGCACGCTCGATTGACCCGTCGGATTTGCCGTCCGCATGAGTTCGGTGAGCAGCGTCTTTTGGCTTGTGCTGGCGGTCTTAATGGCGTTGATCGTCGCGCGCCAGGCGGTCGTGTTCAGCGTCGCCGGATCAAACGTGATCGTCGACGCATTGGTCGGCGCGGTAAGCTCAACAAGTTGCGCCGGATTGCTCGGGTCGGGGCAATAAAACAAACACTCCGACACCAACGGCGGACCGAGCGGGTTCGCCGGCGCGCCACTGGGATGCCAAACAATCAGCGTGTCGGGATACCGATACGTGCCGATCGCGTCATACAGCACCGCCACGCCCGGGTAGTCGGGTGCCATCGTGGCCTCTTGCACCATGCGATGGATCCGCTCGAACACGACCCGCGCGTGCTGTTGGACGGTGTTGCGCCCCTGGCTGTAGGTGGTGCTCTGGGTCGCGGCCGCGCCCATGTAGGCCATCGCCAGCGCAATGTACGACATGATCGTCACGGCGATCAGGACCTCGAACAGCGTGAAGCCCGCTGCCGCGCGGCGCTCGTTACGGCTCGGGCACATAGGAGAACGTCCGCGTCAGGTTGGCCAGGTCAAGGTAACCCAGCGTGGGATCGTTGTATTGCACTTTGACTTGCAGCGTGCGATACGAGGTTGGCGAACTCGGCGAGAGCGGCGTGGTCCAGGCCCCTTCGTTCGCGTAGTACACCGTGACTTGCGTGCGCCAGCGCGTAAAGTAGCTGCTGGGGACACGGAAGTTGGGATCGCGCGCCGAGCCGTCGCCATCTTCATTACCCAGCGACTGGCCCCCTTTTTCTTTGAGCGGTTGCTCGCTCCAGCCGTTGTAGTCGTCGAGGTCATTGAACGCCGAGCGACCCGTGGCCTTTTCGCTCGTATTAGGGCCGAGAAACGTGTCGTAGGGGTCAGCCCCCACGGCCATGTAGCGCATCCCGGAAATCTCGTCGATCATCCCTTGGGCAATGCCCAACGCCTGATAGTTGCGCAAGCTGCCGTCCGTTGAGCTGACCGAGTTCATCGAGGCCGAGAGGATCGCGCCAGCCGCGATGCCCACAATGGCCAGCGCGGCCATGGCCTCGACGAGCGAGAAACCACGACGCGAGTTCCCTCGACGAATCATGGCATGGTCTCGAACGGAGTAGGTGCAGAAAAAGAAAAAAGCGCAGCAGGGTCCCCTCAAGCGTCCGGCAGTCTCCCTGCTGCGCCGGTGACCAACGCCCTCCCCAGAGCGTAGGTGCAAATGAACTGTAGGTCGCGTCGCGGGTGTGTCAAACCGGCGCAGACGATGGCCCTCGAAGCATTCCGCTTGGCGCGGTTATGCCGACAATGCGTGCCCCGCGCCCGCTCGGGGGCACGTTCGAGACTCCCCGAGCGCTAACTTCTCAAGTCAGCGGGCCTACTTCGTCTCGATTGGGCGGATTTTGATGTTGCGGAACGAGACCAAATTGCCGTGGTCTTGCAAACAGATGTGCCCCTTGGTCGACTTGCCGAAGGCGGGCATCTTGCTGAACTTGCTGGCCGCCACGCGCTCGTCCCAATCCTGGCTCCCCTTGACGTACTCACAGTACTTCACGCCGTTCATGTAGTGCTCGCACTTGCTGGGCGTAATCACGATCCGCAGCGTGTTCCACTCGCCGGCCGGCTTCGTCGCGTCGGTGTCCGACTTGTATAGCTGATACAGCCAACCGGCCTTTTGCGGGTCGTGACCGTCGACGTTGTCTTGTATCTGGATTTCTGGCCCGCTCATCCACGGTGTCTTTTCCGTCTCGGTCACGTGAAACATCAGCCCGCTGTTGCCCCCTTTGGAGATGTTGTAGTCGAGTGTCAGCTCGAAGGCGTCGAACGGATATTTGGTGATGATGTCGCCAGCGCCTTTGTCGGCCCGAACGAGTGCGCCAGCCTGCACTTTCCAGCCTTCGCCGATGGTGTCCTTTTTGAAGTTGCGCCAGGCGTCGGCTGTTTTGCCGTCGAACAGCAACTTCCAGCCAGCCGCTTTTTCGGCGTCGCTGAGCGTGTTGAGCGGAGCGTCAGCCGCCGCAAGGACCGACGACAAAACCGTGACCAGAATCGTGGCGAGGACCGTGCGGCGCATCAGTAAATACTCCCGGTTGGATTGCTCAGTTAGAATGCTCATCAGGCCCCCTATCGTAATTCGCTCACGAGTGGCTCGCAAATCGAGAGCCGGAGTTTTTTCCGTTAACCGTTACCCTCCTGTTGCGGTTAACGTGATAGAACAAAAGGAGGGCATCGTGTCCGCGGCCAATGACGTGTTCATGACCGCCGAGTGGCGGCATCTGGTCTTGTTCAACTACCCAATCGATCCCGGGGTACTCGAACCGCATGTCCCCCCGGGGACCGTGCTCGACGACTTTCACGGAGTCACATACGCCAGCATCGTTGGTTTCATGTTCGACGGCGCGCGGCTGTTGGGCTGGTCGATCCCCGGCCATCGTTCGTTCGCCGAGGTCAATCTGCGGTTCTATGTGCGTCGAACGGTCGGCGACGAAACGCGGCGCGGGGTGGTGTTCTTGCGCGAGATCGTCAATCGCAGGGCGGTCGCCGCGGTGGCCCGATGGGTGTACCACGAGCAGTACGTCGTGATGCCGACGCGACACGCCATCATGCCCCAAGAGCGTCGGTACTCGTGGCGACATCGACAGCGTTGGTGTCATTTGCACGCCGAGACCGACGGGCGTTTTGCCCTGCCCCAGGCCGGCTCGCTCGAAGAATTTATCGTCGAACATTACTGGGCCTACACCCGGCAGCCCGACGGTTCGGTGTTGGAATATCGGGTCACTCATCCGCCCTGGCAGGTCGCGCGGGTCACGGCGGGCTCGTTGGACGGCGACATGGCGGGGGTCTACGGCGCGTCGTTCGGGCCGTATTTAACGCCCCATCCCCCGTCGGCGATCATGGCCGACGGTTCCGAAGTCGAGGTTTATCGCGGCCGCAAAATTCCCTTGCCGAGAGCGTCGAGCGGCGGTCGATACCCAGCGGGCGAGGGGAAAATTCTCTCGCGAAGCCACGGTTGATTCGGCTACAATTCGAGATGGAGTGGAGATCGTCCCCGGTTGGACGTTAATTACACCGGGCAACACGCGCTCCACGATCGGTTCTGGGTCTCACCATGAGCACGAGTTGCGATTCGTTATCGACCGCGACCAGTTCGCTGGGGACGCCGCTGCATGTCGTCATGCGGCAGGGCGCGTCGCGCCGACCGGTCATGGCCCCCTGGCTGCAAGTTCCTCCCGCGAGCGATAAGCCCTCAGCGAGCCACGTCGAACCGGCCCCAGCCTACGTCGACGAGATCGAGCGGGCCCAAGCCGTGCCCGATTCGCTCATGGGACGCGCGGCGCTCGCCGTCCAAGGGGCCAGTCAACTGTGCATGCGCTCGCGCATGCCGCATGCGACCATTATCTCGTCGATCCTGCACGCGACCGTCTTTGCCTCAATGCTCGGCTGGGTCGTCAGCGAACAACTCAGCACGCAGCCGCCGGTCACGCTCGTCGCCTCGATCGTCTCGCACCCGAGCGAAGAGCCTCTGAAGATCGAGACGCTCGAAACACCCGTGACCGACCTGAAGCCCAAGCTCGCGATCGACGCGAAGCCGATCGCCCAGTTGGCCTCCGCCGGCTATAGCACCAACTCCTTGGGTGGCGATCCGACCGACGCGCCGCTCGCGGCCGTGGGTGCCCGTCGCGCCTCGACCTTGGGGGGCATGGGCGAGTTCGGCGACGGTCTGCTCACGTCGATCGGTGACGGCAACGGCGACCCGAAGAGCGAAGTGAAACCGCCGTCCGACTCGGCGACCTTTTTCGGCATTCGCGCCAAGGGGAAGAAGTTTGTCTTCGTCGTCGATTGTAGCGGCAGCATGAGCGCCGACGGCCGACTGCTCCGCGCCCAGGACGAGCTCATCCGCTCGCTGATGGGACTTGGCTACGATCAGGAATTCTACATCGTGTTCTTCAATCACCTCGTGTTTCCCATGCCGGGGAACAAGTTGGTGGCTGCCAATGGCAAGAACCTCCGCGACACCACCGAGTGGATTCGCCACTCGCTGCCGATCGGCGGCACGGTCCCCTGGCCCGGCTTGGCCATCGGACTGGACCTGAAGCCCGACGCGATCTTCTTGATGACCGACGGCGAGTTCAGCCCCGACGCCGTCGATCGCCTGGCCGTGCGTGGCGCGACGGGGGACAGGATCCCGATCCACACGATTGCCTTTGCCAGCCGCGCGGGTGAAGAGCTTTTGATGGCCATCGCCCGCTTCACCAAGGGCACCTACCGTTTCGTGCCGTAGGCGTTGCCCTCCCCCCAGGCCGCATCCCGTATTCGACCCCAAGCCGGCGGCTCTGCCGCCGCTCTTCTTGCCCACTCGCTGGCGGTGTCATACGTTACTCGCCGGGTTTTGCTGCGCAAAACGCCAGCCACCTCACAGCGGTGACGCGCACACGGCCGCTGCCTTCTCCGCTCACACTACAGCAGGTGCCGGGCCTTCACGTCCAGGTACCGATTAACGAGCGGGGCGGTCAGGTCCTCTGGAAACACGTCGAGCGACAGCACCCCCTTGCCGACCAAACCGGTGAGCAGTTCGTGCCGCCAGGTCAGGATATCTGCCGCGGCCGCGGCTCGGTACAGGCCATCGTCCTGCTCGGCGTCGTCGAGCGCCGCGAAGATGCGTCGATCGCGCAGCAGCACCCCGAGCGGCAAATGTCGTCCGGCCAGTGCGCTGAGATGCCGCGACACCTGGTTCGCGTTCACCTCGTCGATCACATTGGTGACGAGCACGACCAGGGCTCGCTTGCGGCAGTGCGCGCCCAGGTGCAAAAACGCATCGTCGTAGCGCGACTCGACCAGCCGTGGGAAGCGATCGAACCCCGCATGCAGCAGGCGGTTCATTTGCTTCTTGCCCCCTTCAGGCGGCACGTAGGCATGAATCTCGTCCGAGAACAGCATCAGCCCCACGGCATCGCCTCGGCTCAGTGCCACGTAGCTGAGCATGAGCATCGAGTTGAGCGCGTGATCCAGCAGGCTCAGGCCAGCGGCCTCGTTGGTCATCATCCGACCGCAGTCGATCAGGAAGATCACGCGCTGATTATGATTCGCCTGGAAGTCTCGCACGGTCAGTCGGTTGCGGCGGGCCGTCGAGCGCCAGTCGATGTGCTTGTAATTGTCGTCCGAGGTGTAATCGCGGAGCCGCTCGAATTCGTTGTCCTGACCCACCAGCCGCGAGCGCCGCAGCCCCATCAGGTTGAGCCGGTTCGTGCGGGCGAGCAGCGCGTACTCTTCCAACTGGATGAGGTCGGGATACACGTGAATCGTGGTCACTACGGGGTAATCGAGCAGCCGCTGCCAGAGCCCCAGCAGGCTGTGCGCTCGGACGCTGATCTGCGAGAGCTCAAACGCTCCGCGACGATGCGGTCGCAGTTTGTACTCGACGATCGTCCGCGACATCGGACTCACCAACAGCGGGAATTCCTCGGGCACCGCTTCGAGCCGCGCTCCCACGCCGTCGCGCAGCTTGAGTCGGCACGCTCGACGACCGCGATAGGTCAAGGTGATGACGACCGGATGATCTTTATGCAGCGACGCGACGCGCAGGGCCTCGCGTTGCAGCGTGATCGACGCGCGGCTCGGCAGTGTCGTGAGATCGTACAGAGCCACGAGCAGCAGCGCGCCGTCGAGCGCCGCGGCGGCCCAAACAAAACCGCTCGACCACCCCGCCCCCAGCGTGACGAGCGCTGGCAACGCCATCAGCGCGACGAGCAACTCGTTCGGGTAGACTCTCGGCCAGCGCGCCAACGAGACAAACGGCACGAGCAACAGCGCGATCCGCAAAAAGAACACGACCAGGCTCGTGGGATAGTGCCGCTGCACGAACCACAGCAGAGCGCCGAGCACGGCAAGGGCCAGCAGCACGAGCAGGAAGCGAAAGGTGCGCATGATAAGCGGCTGCGGCTAGAGCCGCGGCACCTCGATCGTGCGGAGCAATTCCGTCAGCAGCTCGTCGACCGTGCGCCCCTCGACCTCGGCCTCGGCCGTGAGCGCCACGCGATGCCGCAGCGCGGGCAACACGAGCTCCACGACGTCGTCGGGCACGGCGTAGTCGCGGCCTCGAAAGGCTGCGAGCGTGCGGGCCCCTTGAATCAGCGACAACCCAGCTCGCGGCGACGCGCCCAGGTGAAACTGCGGCCAAGCCCGCGTCCGCCGCACGATCTGATTCACGTAGTCGATCAATCGATCGTCCATCTGAACCTGCGCGCAGTGCTGCGTCACGGCGAGAATTTGCTCGGGCGAGGTCACGCGCTCAAGCTGCTGCAAACGCTGGTCCAGGTCCTCGTTGCGACCGTGCATTCTGAGGATCGTCGCCTCTTCGGCCTCGCCCGGATACTCGGCCACGATCTTGAACATGAACCGATCGAGCTGGGCCTCGGGCAGGTTGTAGGTCCCTTCCGACTCGATGGGGTTTTGCGTCGCCATGACCAGGAACGGGCGTTGCAGCCGGTAGCTGTTGCGCTCGATCGTGACACGATACTCCTGCATGATCTCGAGGAGTGCGGCGTGTGTTTTGGCCGGCGAACGATTGATTTCGTCGGCCAGCAACAGTTGCGTGAAGACGGGTCCCGGCCGGAAGGTAAATTCCTGCGTCTTCATATTGAACACCGGCGCGCCGGTGATGTCCGAGGGCATCAGGTCGGCGGTGAATTGAATACGTCCGAACTGACAGCCGAGGATTTGCCCCAGCGCGCGCACGAGCAGAGTTTTACCCAGCCCGGGCACGCTCTCGATCAGCACGTGCCCGCCCGAGAACAGGGCCACGAGCGTGCCCTGCACCAATTCGTCCTGGCCGACGTAGATCTTGCGCAGCTCGTCGACGATGCGCTGGTAGAGTTGCTGCGTGGAGTTTGTATTCGTGGCCGAGGCGTCCGATACGGGCGCGTCGACGGTTTCGATGGCGGGAGGGTCCAGCGGTTCGTTCATCATGCAGGGTCGTCGTGAGGTGGGGTGGGGGTGACAGGCGTGGTTGGCTTGGATTGCGTGCGAGCATAATAGACTTGAATCCGCTCGCGAGCGAAATCGGCTCCGCGCGTCCGCTTGAGCAAATTGCCCAAGGCTGCGATATGCGCGCCAAAGTCGGCCCCTGAACCGGCTTGACCTGAACGGGGCAGACCAAAAATCGGCAGCTTGGCAAAGCAGAAGATCAAGCCCACCACGGCCAGATGGAGCAAGATCACATTAAACGGCTCGATGGCGAAAATCTCCAGTCCGGTGCGCATCGCCGGTTCGTCATCCTCGCGAATGCTCGGCCCGCCCGGGCCACTCTCAAGGAATATGATCTCCGAATGGGGTGAGATCTCGTCGATCAACCGACCCGCCAGCTTGCGGTGCTCATGGTTCACGAGCGGCAAATTGAGCAGAAACGATCCATTGGTGACCACGATGATTTGCCCGTCCAGCGACTCGACGCGGCAGGCCAGCAGGTCCCCCTTCGACTCCAGCAGCGTTTCGTAGTCGTAGTCGTCCGGAGGCGTAAAACGGCTGAGCAGCTTGACTGCGGAGCGCTGCGGATCGATCCCCGCGGCCCAGGGGCCATCCAGGGTGTCGGAGTGCCGGGGCTTGAGCTGATGGTCGAACGTGAACCAGGGGGAGGGGGGTGGAAGGGCGGTGTTCGCGTTGCCGGTCGCCGTCGCAGCAGGCTTCGAAGTGGCCGAGCGTCGCAAGGCCTGCGCCGCGCGCGCGGCAAACGATCGGGCCCGCATGTCGACCGCGTCCGGCGAATTTGCCGGCACGGTCTGGAGGATCTCGTCCCAGTACTCGGGCACGGCGTCGTAATCGCGGCCGATGTAGATGAGCACGCGGTCGAGCCCGTCGGCCATCCAGTCTTGGAACCACTGCCGAGCTTCGTCCGACGGGGGTTGGTAATCGTTCGGCGCCCAGACGATCACGTCGGCACTGTCATGTACGCGCGGCGACAAGCTCACGCTGGTCGAGACCTTGTGACCAGCCTGACTGAACAGATCGACGAGTACCTTCAGGCCGTTGACCGCCGTGGCCCCTTCGCCCGACGACTCGCCATAGCGCGGGTCGAGATCGTCGCCGGCGCAGCCTGCGCAGCACAGCAGCACAAGCCAGAGGAAGTGGCGAACAAGTCGGTTCATGGCGTGGTGCTCCCGACGTTCGAGGGAGCCAGCCGCGCGGCGAGTTGCCAGAGCGTGTCGAAGGTCTCGCGCGGCAACGGTTTCTGGCCGAAGAACACGGCCTCGAACGTCTCCATCAGCGGCGTGTAGACTTGCACCGCCTCATCTCGCGTCACCAGCTCGCGCAGGTACTGGCGGTTGGTCTTGCCGCGCGTCAGATGAATGTAGTGCTGAGCGTCGAGCGTGACGAGCGCATGGCTGAACAGATACACAATGGCCTGATCGTACTCACCGGCCTCGTAGTGTCGCTTGGCCAGCGCGAGCCAGTCGCCCAGGTTGGGGTCGAGCGCGATGGGCAGCGCGGCCAGTTCCTGAACACGTGGCTGTACGGGCTTGGTACTTGCCGTCGAGGCGGCAGCCAAGCGGTACTGCTCTCGCTGCAAGCGGATCAAATAGTAAATCGCGTAAGCGACCAGCGCCGCCAGCGTGAGCCAGACCAGCACGTTGAACACCTTTCCCAACTGCAGCGAATCGAACAACCAACCCAGATCCCAATTCCAGGACGTGCTTTGCTGCTTGGGCTGGGCCGGTGTGATGCGCCGCAGGCTGTCGTTCGAGGCGTCGTACCAGGGATAGCGGAAGGGCTTGGAGAGCGCCTGCTTGGCCTCGGCCACGCTCGTTAGATCGCGCGCGGCCGGTGTGTCGGTGTCGGCCCAAACGCGCGGCCACGAAGCGAGCAGCGCGAGACCCAGGAGTGCGGCGCGAATTGACCGGCGCTGGCAAATCATGGCTTATGTCGCGCGACGCGCGCCCCCTCGGCTCGCATGGCCAACTCGACCTCCCAGCCCTCGCTGCGAATGCGGATGTCGAGGTAGCTCAGAAACCGCACCACGGCAAGATACCCGACCACCAGCCAAATCGCGAGTTGCATTTCGGCCAGTTCCTGCGGAATCGAGCGTCGCTCATCCAGCGACAGCACGTGCCGCAAATTGATCTGTGCGAGCCACAAGGCCAGCACCAGCAGCACTCCGAATAGCAGGCTGGTGATCGTGCGCCCCAGCAGTTCGCCGATCAGCGGCCCATGCAGGGCCATGCTGCGTGAGCGGGTGTTCATGCCGCCGTTCGGCTTGCGCCACGGGTTGCGCTCGAGCAGCAGCACCTCGTTGAGGTGCGGCCACCAGAGGTAGATCGCTCCCAAGCTCAGCACGCACCAAAAACTCAGCAGGATCAGCGCATCGTCGCCGGCCTCGCTCCACAGGGCCCCGACGAGAAACAACACCCCCAGGCCTCGAATCGCCCCTTGGTACCAGAGCAGTTGTCCGAGCCGGGCCAAGAACATCCGCGCCACGTCGCTGGCCCGCGGCCGCTCGTTGAACAGCATTTGGCCCAGGTAGATCGTGAGCGGCGCGGTGGCCAGCGGTGTCTCCCACAGAATGAGCAGCCAGCCGTACCAGACATACGACATCGGGAACTCGACGTCGTTAAAGACATGGCCGGCCCAGGGGATGAGCAACCAATGATTCAAAGCCGCGCAGGGGACGACCCCGACCAACCAGGCCACGAGCAGTGGGCCAGCGTGCCCACGAACCACACGCAGCGCGAGGTCCATGAGCTCCAAAAAGCTCCGCTCACGAATTGCGATGTGTGTCTGATCGAGTTGCATGAGTCAGTGGACTGCGCGGGTAACCCAGAATGACGAAGTAAAACAACAATAGCGCGGCCGAGACAAACGCCACGCCGACTTTAGCCGAGTAGGGCAAGCCCGAGGGGGAGATAAACCCTTCGATGACGGCCGCGAGGCAGAACAGGATCACGGCCAGGATCACGCTCGACAAGGCGGCGGGAGCCGCTCTCAGCAGCGACTCGACCCGCGTGTAGCCGTGGGTCAGCACCAGCGAGAAGCCGAGCCGCATGCCAGCCGCCGCCGCCAACACGACCGCTGTCAGCTCAAAGGGCCCGTGCGCCGTGACGAACTGAAAAAAGTTCACCCGCTGTTCGACCGTCGCCATGTGTCCGAACGCCGAGCCGAGAATGACCCCGTTCGAAATCAGTTCGAGTAGTCCGCCGAGGCCAAAGATCAACCCCATCGCAAAGCAGCGGATGCCGATGCTGGCGTTGTGTTGCACGTAGAATCCGGCCATGGCGGTGTTCGTGTTCGCGTCTCGTCCATCGAGCGGCTTTTCGTACATCTCCTCCATCGAGAGCATCATCGACTTGCCCAGCGTTCGCTCGGCGAACTCGCTCGAATTGTACGAGCCGACCATGCAGGCAATGAACAGGCCCCAGAACAGCACAAAGGCCAGTCGCAGCGCGGGGTCGTTAAACAGCCGTTGTGGCACATGCACGAACAGCTCTTGTGTCCAGCGACGCCACTGAAACCCCTGGCCGCGATAGAGCAGGTTATGAGCGCGAGCCACCAGTTGATGCAAATACTGCACGGTGTTCGGTGGCAGTTGATAGGCGTCGGAGAGCGCCAGATCGGCGCACGCCGCGCGGTACAGTTGCCCAAAGCGGCCGATCTCGTCGGGCGTTACGCGGCGGTGCGTCTCGAACTGATCGCAGGCGCGGGCCAGTTGCCGCCAGTTGTCACGCCGTTGTTCGAGCAGATCGATGACTTTCATGGCAACGGACGCTCTCTCAGGTGCGAATGACGACTTCGTGGGGGTCGACCGGCCCAGTGTCGACCGGCCCAGTGTCGATCGGCCCAGCGACGACCGGCTCGGCCTCGACCGGCTTCGTGGGCTTGAGCGGCGATTCCTCGTCGAGTCCAAAATCGGCAATAAAGGTCTTATGATACAACGCACACAACAGCAGGTCGGGACCGGTCTGACGCGGTAGGTCGAACTTCTCGCGCAGGGGCTCGGCCAAATGCCAGGCAATCTCGTTGCGGCGCTGCATCGAGAACGTCAGCCGCCGCTCGACGTAGCGCGACAGAGCCCGGGCCAGGCTGCGCGACGCGCGAAAATTCGTCGGCACTTTCGCGGCCAACTCAGCCACCCCGGCATCGCGCACCTGCACGACGCCGTAGGCCCGCGTTTGCTCTTCGACCACGACCATCGTGCCCGAGGCGAGGTCGCCTAGCCGTTGCATGCGTCGCGTGGCGGCGACCGTACCTAGGCCGAGCACATAGGTTGGCAGCACGTACCAGATGGGCAGGGCGTCGACGAGCCGCAACAAATTGCGCAGCACCGCCTGCCAGGCTTGCACGGGTTGGCCATCGACGCCGACCACTCGAATGCCCAGCGCGCGTTTGCCGGGCGTCTGGCCGTTCCAGAGCGCCTCGAACACGCCGCCGTAGAACCAGTCGAGCGCGAAATAGACCACGAGTCCGAAGAAGATGCCGATCCCCTGCAAGCCGGCTTGATCGGCGACCACCAGCCCAATCCACACGATGACGATGATCGCGATTTTGACCAGCACGTCGATCAAATAGGCGGGCAGACGCCGAAACGGCCCAGCCAGTTGATACTGGAAGGCGATATTCTCGGGCGTGACGATTTCGATCCGCGTATCGAGTGGTTCCAGCCGGTCGGCCACGTGACCCCCTAAAATTGGCGCGACTGAAGTTGAGTGCCTGCACAGGCTCTATTGTCAGCCCCCGAGCCGTACCCCGCAATGGGGCAGTGCCAGACGATTGCAAAGTCGCTCGTCGGCCGGAACATTGGAATTGTCACGCCCTCTCGCATAAGCTGGTGGCCATGAGCCACTCGAACCCACCGACTGCACACGACCGGCGGACTTTTTTATCGGCGCTGGGGTTATCGACCGCCCTGGGGGGCATGGGCCTGCACTGCGACCCCACGGCGAGCGCCGCAGCCGACGGGCCCGTCGAGTTGCCCGACACGCGGGCCAATTTGGGCAATCGCTACGCCGATCTCGCGCGGCTCGCCGACTCGATGCGCTACGAGTACTCTTGGGCTGCGGGCAACATGGCGACCTTCAGCGAGTTTCAGGCCACGGCGCGGAGCAAGTTGTTCGAGCTCTTGCAGCACAAGCCAGCCGAGGTCGCGCCCCGCGCCGAGCTGCTCGAACGTGTCGACTGCGGCAGCTACACTCGCGAAAAGGTCACGTTCGCCACGACACTCGAGTGGCGCGTGAGCGCCTACGTGCTCGTGCCCAAGGGGCTGCGCGACAAGGCCCCGGCGATCGTCGATCTGCACTCGCATGGCGGGATGTTTTTGTTTGGCAAGGAGAAAGTGGTCGACCTGGGGCAGAACCACGAGGCGATGACCGCCTACCACGCGCGGAATTACGACGGCCGACCGACTGCCTCGGCCCTGGTCGAGCGCGGCTACGTGGTCATCTCGATCGACGCCTTCATGTTCGGCGAGCGGCGTGTGTTGCTCGATGGCGATCGCGAGCACGGCTGGGATCGCAGCCGCTATTCGCTCGACGACGTGAAATACCTCAACGACCAGTGTCGGCAAAAAGAGACCACGCTGGCCAAATCGTTGGTCTTTGCCGGCTTGACCTGGCCGGGCATCGTGGCCTGGGACGATCTGCGCACGGTCGACTACTTGAGCAGCCGCGCGGAAGTGGACCCCACGCGCATCGGTTGCACCGGCATCTCGATGGGCGGCTACCGTTCGTTGTACCTGTCGGCCCTCGATCAGCGGATTCGAGCCGCCTGCGTCGTCGGGTTCATGTCGACGACGCGCTCGATGTTGCGGGCCCATGTCGACACGCATTCGTGGGTGCATTACCTGCCGGGGCTGCATCGTTATTTGGATTGGCCCGATCTGGCCACGCTGGTCGCGCCACGCTCACTGCTGGTGCAACAGTGTCGGCAAGATCGCCTGTTTCCGCTCGAGGGCATGGAGCAGTCGCTCGATCAAATCGCGGCCGGCTTCAAGCGAGCGGGCTGCGCCGAGCGTTATCGGGGCGCGTTTTATGACGAGCCGCATCGCTGGAGCCGACCCATGCAAGACGAGGCGTTCGCGTGGCTCGATCAGCAATTGGCCCATACACCCCGCGCTTAAACAAGTGGATCGCGACTATTTTATCGGAGACACACCCCATGCAACGTCTGAACTACGGTCTCGTCGCGCTCATCACGCTGTGGACGGTGTCGCTCGCGCAGGCCGACGATCCGCTCGCGAAGCGCGCCGCGGCGGCGCTCAGAAAGGCAGCCGACTATTTCGATCAGCACGTGTCGTGCGAGGGGAGCTATCTCTGGCGTTACTCGCCCGACCTGAAGTACCGTGAGGGAGAAGAGACCGCAACCGTCACCCAAGGCTGGCTCCAGCCGCCCGGGACACCGAGCGTCGGCCAGGCCTTGCTCAGCGTGTACCTGTTGACCGGCGACGAGCACTATCTGAAGCTGGCTCAACATACGGCCCGCTCGCTCATTCGTGGGCAACTCGAAAGCGGCTGCTGGGCCGAGCTGATCGAGTTCGACCCCGCCAAGCGAGGCGCTCATGCGTATCGCGTAGACCAACTGACCGACTTGAGCACGCGGCGCAACACCTCGACGCTCGACGATAACAAGTCGCAGTCGGCGCTGCGGTTTCTGATGCGTCTCGACGCGGCGACCCAGTTCCAAGACACTGTGCTGCACGAGGCGGTGTTGTATGCCCTCGAAAGGTTGATCGTGGCGCAGTACCCCAACGGTGCCTGGCCGCAACGCTTCAGCGGACCGCCGGACGCGGCCCAGTATCCGGTCAAAAAAGCCTCGTATCCTGCGAGCTGGTCGCGGACTTGGCCGGGGGCGAAATACGCTACGCACTACACGTTCAACGACAACGCCATGAGCGACGTGGTCGACGTGATGCTTGAAGCGGCTCAGACCTACGAGCAGGCCCAGTATCGTGCCGCCGCGATTCGCTGCGGAGAGTTTATCTTGCTGGCTCAGATGCCCGCGCCGCAGCCGATCTGGGCACAGCAGTATGACGCCGACATGCACCCGGCCTGGGCGCGTAAATTCGAGCCGCCGAGCGTGACGGGCGGCGAGTCGCAAGGGGTGATCGCCACGCTGCTGCGAATCTATCGGTCGACCGGCGAGCGCAAATTTCTCGACGCCTGCGAACCGGCCTTGAAATACCTCAAGCGGGTCGAGCTCGCGCCCGGCCGCATGGCCCGGTTCTACGAACTGAAAACCGATCGCCCGCTCTACTTTACCAAAGACTACCAGCTGACCTACGACGACTCGGACCTGCCGACGCACTACGGTTTCAAGCTCGACACCAAGGTCGACACGTTGCAAGCCGAATACGATCGGCTCGCGTCGATGGCCTGGAACAAGCTGCCGCCGGACAAGCCGTGGTTGTCATTGCCCACGAAGAGCAAAGGCCCCTCGGAGGCTCAGCGCCGCGAGGTCGAGCAGTTGCTCGACACGCTCGACGCGTCAGGGCGCTGGCTCTCTGCGGCCAAATTTGCCGGCGATGGCAAGCCCTCCGGTTACGAACAGATGATCACGACCGAGACGTTCGTCAAGAACGTGACCGCCTTGGCCCGATACTTATCGGTGGCGACTTCCAAGTAAATCGACATCACAACTCCCGTCGACCTCGTCGGACCGATGCATGTCTGAATCTCAGCTGGTGCGACTGCGTCCGTGGGCAATTGCGTCGCTGGCGGTCTATTGGCCGCTGCTGCTGATTTTGTTGCATCGGCCGCTCGTGCCCATGCCGCCTGAACTGGGCGCGTTTCCGCTCGACAAGCCGGTGCATGTCGCGTTGTACGGCACGCTCGCCGGTCTGCTGGCCTGGATCAGTTGGCCCGACGATGGTCGCGCGCGGGCTCAAGTCGCCGGCTGGGTCGCGCGCCGCAACGGGGCCATCGTCGGTTTTATTTTGGTGCATGGCTTGGCCGACGAGTGGACGCAGCCTTGGACCGGCCGCACGTTCGAGTGGGCCGACGTGCTGTGCGACCTGCTCGGTGCCACGCTCGCGGTGCTCCTGTTTCATCGCTGGGCATGCCGCCGAATGCCAGCAAGATCGTAACGCCGCACGGTGGGTGGCCCTGACAACTTGTTGTCAGGGTGGCGAAGCCGCAAGAGGGTGTTGGTGCTTGATTAAGTCAAGCCTCTTGTCGCTTGCAGCGACCCCGACAACAAGTTGTCGGGGCGACCCAGAGCCTTTGCGAGCGTCCTGCACTGGCCTTTCGATGGCTTGCGAAGCCCGGGCCGAGTTGGTCCAATTAACCCTCGTTGACCGTTTCTTGCTTCGCTCGCTGTTCGTGTCGCCGTATGTCGCCGCTCCCTGAGTCGTTCCGCTGCCCGGTCTGCAAACGATCGTTTGTCCGTAGCGCGGCGTCGGCCCTGCCGTTCTGTAGTGCGCGGTGTCAACAGATCGACCTGGGACGCTGGCTGAGCGAAGGCTACGCCCTGCCGGAGAATCCCGAGGTCGACGACGAAGGGGTCGAAGAGAAATTGGTCAACGACGAGGAAGACTCCTAGCCCTGCTCACTCTGACGAGGTCTTGTTATGTCGCGCGCGTTGATTTTTGGTGCGGTGATCGTCGGTCTGGCGCTGCTCATCGGCGGTTGCGGCCTCAACGGTTACAATCAGGCCATCACCCTCGATACCGAAGTCAAAGCCGCCTGGGCCCAGGTCGACAACCAACTCCAGCGCCGCTTCGAACTCATTCCCAACCTGGTCGAGACCGTCAAGGGCATCACCGGGCAGGAACAAAAGGTGTTTCTGGGCATTGCCGAGGCGCGGACCAAGTACTTCAGCGCGACCAGCACGGCCGACAAGGTCGACGCGGCCAACCAGACCCAATCGGCCATCGCCCGCTTGTTGCTGCTGCAAGAACAGTACCCGCAACTCAAATCGAACGAATCGTTTTTGAAGCTGCAAGACACACTCGAAGGGACCGAGAATCGCGTGGCGGTCGAGCGAGGTCGGTACAACGACAAGGTCAAGGAACTGGACCGTTTCATGCGGCAGTTTCCTTCGAGTATCTGGGCCGGTCTCGCGCGCATCGAAACGCCGCAGTACTTCAAGAGCGACGAAGGGGCCAAGACGGCGCCCAAGGTCGACTTCTCGAAATAGCCGCGCTGCCGCCGCGGACAACACGATTTATTTGGAATCGACCGCCCTGCACGCTATGGTGACGCCTGGGCGTCGGCGCGACAGCGGGTCGATGGTCGATTACCGCGCGACAAACGCCCAACTCATTTTATGTGGCGGCCATGAAAGGTCTCGAAACGCTCGATTATCTGGCGGTGGTCGCGTACCTCGCGGTCACGATGTGGATCGTGAAGCGCTCGAGTCAGCAGCAGAGCGACACGGACGAGTTCTTCCTCGGTGGTCGCAGCATGCCCTGGCTCGCCGTCGGGCTGTCGATCATGGCCACGCTGCTGTCGACGAACACCTACCTGGGCGCGCCGGGAGAGATGATCAAGTATGGGCCGGCCTACGTGTTCGGCTTCTTGGCCTATCCCATCCCGATCCTGATCGTCACGACGCTCTGGATTCCGTTTTTTATGCGGATGCGGATGACCAGCGCGTACGAGTATCTCGAACGACGCTTCGATTACCGCGCCCGACTCGTGGGCGGCGTGCTGTTTTTGGGCCTGCGGCTGGGATGGATGTCCATGGTCGTCTACACGGCGTCGATGGCGATGGTCGCGATGGTCCCCAAGCCGTTGCAGTATTTGGCCGACTGCGTCGGCGCTCCGCACCCGATTTACCCCGTGATTCTGGCCGTCGGACTGGCCTCGACCGTCTACGCCTCGCTGGGAGGCATGCGGGCCGTGATCTGGACCGACGTGCTGCAAGCCGTGATGCTGTTCGGCGGCGTCGTGCTGATCATTGGCTACGTGTGGATCATGCAAGGGACGGGCGTGACCGCCTGGTGGACACGCATTGTCGCCGACAGCGCCTCGCCCCCGCAGGTCGAGTGGTTCACCTGGGATGTCTCGGTGCGAACGACCGTCGGCTGGACGATGGCCAACATCATCTTCTGGAACAGCTTGACCCATTGCTGCGACCAAGTCGCGCTGCAACGTTATTTCACGACCAGCTCGTTGAGGTCGGCGCGGCGCAGTTTCTTGGTCAGCATTTGCAGTTCGGCCACCATTGGCCTGCTGCTCGCCGTGGCCGGTCTGGCCTTGCGATATTTTTATCTCGAAAATCCCACCCAACTCCCCTCCGAACTGTCACCCGAGAGCAGCGCGGACAAATTGATGCCGTTCTTTTATGCCAATCAGCTCCCCGCTGGCTTTGGCGGCTTGATCTTGGTCAGCTTTTTGTGCGACGCAATGCAGACGCTCGTGTCGGGCGTCAATAGCATCGCCGCGATCATCACGCAGGACGTGACCGACCGCCGCACGAGCCGCGTGAAGCTCGATAAAATGAAGCTCGCCCGGTGGACCACGATCTCGGTGGGCTTGGTGTCGACCCTGCTGGCCATCGTGGCGGCGAGCATTGCGATGAACTTGGGCAAAACGATCTTCGACATGTTGCCGCGGATGTTCAACATGTTCCTCGGGCCGCTCGCGGTGATGTTTATCGTCGGCATGTTCTCGCGCCGCGCCACGCCACGCGTGATCCTGGTCACCGTGGCAATCACACAGGCGTTTTCGAGCCTCTGGTCATGGTGGAGCGAAGTGCCCGCCGCGCTCAACCGCTTGGGAATGACGCACGGGGCCGAGGCGTTCACCGCCATCCTGGGCGTTCATGCCGACGGCACCCCCAAGGGACCGAGCGTGATGCTTGCCGTCGCGGCTCCGTGTGTGTTCGGGCTTGTCGTCGGGGCGGTGGTCAGCGCGCTGTTGGGCCGCAATGAACACGCCGGCCTCGCCTACACCTGGCGCGAAGTGATGAAGCTCCCGGTCGCCGATCGCGAAGTGCAAGTTTAACGATTGGGCAGATTTTTCCGCGTGCTAGCAGCGTTCACCTGGCCGATACGGTGAGCGTGAATCGATCCATCACCTTACTAGCGTTGCTGGCGATCGGGCTCTCTGGAGCCGCGGGGGAGTTGCGCGCGCAACTGCCGACGATGCCGCCGCCGACTCAGCCGCTGAGTTCGCTCCCCACGACCGCCCCCGATTTTCAATCGACCCTCGACTTGCTCTACAATCGGGTTCGCAAGCCGGTCACGCTGCGCGACAGTGGCGTGAGCCTGATCGATCCGTCGATGGTGCAGACGAACATTCGACTGCGCTACGATCAGGCCTATCAGGTCACGCGCCCTGATCAAGGCGAGTTTTTCTGGCCCCGCTCGCCACTCGGTCGCGGCCCCACGTTGCTCGAAACGAGCGTCGATTATCAGGACCTCTCGATCTACGCCGAGTACGCGTGGAGCGGCAGTCGCTGGAGCATCGCCGGCGAATTGCCCGTGCGGTTCGTTAATCCCGAGGTGAATCCCAATCGCGCGGGGCTCGCCGACGGCAACCTGGCCTTGAAGTGGGCGCTGCTGCAATCGCCCGACAGCGTCGTCACGTTGCAATTTCGCACGTACTTTCCCAGCGGCTCGGGGACACAGGGGCTCGGCACGCGCCACGTGAGCATCGAGCCCGCCGTGCTGGGGTACTATCGGTTAGGCAAATCCCTGGCCTGGGAAGGAGAGCTGCGCGACACCGTGCCGCTCGGCGGGACACCCGGCTTTCAAGCGAACGTTGTGCGTTACGGCACTGGCATGACCTACACGATGGCCGACACCGGTGCCTTCAGTGCCCGCAGCGTCGTCGAGTTCGTCGGCTGGACGTTGACCGGCGGCGACGTCACGATCAACGACGGGGGCGGACTCTTTCACACGCAAAGCGCGGCCGGAGAGACGATCTTCAATGTCGCGGTCGGCGGACGATTTAATCTCGGCGAGCGTACGAGTGCCTACACCGGCTATGTCCACAGCGTGGCCAGCGCCGCCTGGTATCGCGATCTGTTCCGCGTCGAGTTGCGCTACGCATTTTAATGTCGTCGGCGTGGCGACTGAGCCGGGACACATTCACTGCGCAAGGGGCCCTCACGCGACCGGCCCAGGCGACTGGGCAGCCTGGGCATGCACTCGCCGCTCGTCATTACCGCAACCGGCGTCGAGCCGTGCCATGTCAAAGACTTTATCCGTAAGCTGATTCCCCTGAGTGACTTGCGGGGTTTCGGCTCGAAGCCTTTGGGGGGCTTGGCGATTCCGGTCAAAAAGCAATCTGCTGGGTTGCATGACTTCCTGGGGCACGTTAAATTAGTCGTTTCTCTATAGCCGACGGCACGCCGTCTGACTCACCAGTAGCAAGCACATGAAGACATTACGGCAAAAAAAGACGTACATGGCCAAGACCGGCGAGCTCGAGGCCAAATGGTGGCTCGTCGACGCGACCAATCAGGTCGTCGGTCGACTGGCCAGCAAACTCGCCATGGTGCTGATGGGCAAGCACCGCCCCACCTACACGCCCCATGTCGACACCGGCGACTTTGTGGTGGTCGTGAACTGCGAGAAGATCGTGTTCACGGGCAATAAAATGCAAGTCAAGGAATATGACTGGTACACCGGTTACACGCGCCGCCGCATCGAGACGGCCGCCGAGCGACTGGCCACCCGCCCCGAGCTGATTTTGATCGAGGCCGTGCGTCGCATGCTCCCCAAGAACAAGCTGGCCTACAAGATGCTCGACAAGCTCAAGGTGTATGCCGGACCGGAGCATCCGCATCAGGCCCAAAACCCGCAACCCAAGCAATTCGTGACGAAGTAACTTCGAGGTAGACCATGTCAGTTAGCGTGTCGGCCACAACGGGTGAATTCTTGGGGACCGGTCGTCGCAAGACCGCCGTGGCGCGTGTGCGTCTGAAGCCGGGCACGGGCGTGATCATGATCAACGATCGCCCCTTCGAAGAGTACTTCACGATCGAGTCGGACCGCGGCGCCGTGTTGGCTCCGCTGATCGCCACCGGCACTCGCGAGACGGTCGACGTGCGGGCGCGCGTGCATGGCGGCGGCAACACCGGCCAGAGCGGCGCAATGAAGCTCGGCTTGGCGCGGGCCCTCAAGGCCCTGAGCACCGAACACGAGCCGGCCTTGCGGCAGAACAACCTGCTGACGCGCGACAGCCGCATGAAGGAACGCAAGCACTACGGTCTCCGCGGCGCCCGCCGTGGCACGCAGTTCTCGAAGCGTTAAAGCGTCGCTGCCGACCGAGCCCTGTTCGCGGTCACGCGGGACGTTTTCCAGCAGGCCCTGCGAGTGGCTTTATGTGCGGACGTTTCACGTTACGCTATCCGCCTGCGCAGATCGCGCTCGCATTGCAGATCTTCACCAACGCGCCGTTCGCGCCGCGCTATAATATCGCCCCCTCGCAACAGGTGTTCTGCCTGATCGACAACGGCGCGGGACAACGCAGCGGGGTCGAGAAACGCTGGGGGCTCGTGCCGCGATGGGCCAAGGACCCGGTCGTCGGCAACTCGATGATCAACGCCCGGGCCGAGACGATCGCCCAAAAACCGGCCTATCGCGAGTCATTCAAGCAACGGCGCTGCCTGATCCCGGCCGACGGCTTTTACGAATGGCAACCACACGGTCGCGTCAAACAACCGTACTTCATCCGGCTGCGCAGCGACGCGCCGTTCGCCCTGGCCGGCCTGTACGAGCAATGGAACCACGCGGGCCAAACGATCGACTCGTGCACGATCATCACGACCGAGCCGAACGCGCTGCTGGCTCCGATTCATGCGCGGATGCCGGTGATCTTGCCGCCGAGCGCCTACGAGACCTGGTTGGACCCCAGCTTCCGAGACCTCGACGCCTTGCAGGGCCTGTTGCGTCCCTACGCGGCCGACGAGATGCTCGCGTATGCGGTCGGTCCGTCGGTGGGCCGTCCGCTGCACGACGATCCCGGGTGCATCGCGCCGGCAGCGATCGAGCGTCCCGCCCAGCGCGAGTTGTTCTGATTTCTGGCCTGCTTGTGGGGCAGAAAGGGGAACCGTCGTGCAGATCGAGGAAAACTCAAACCCGTTCATTTGGGTCGAATTGCTTGCCATTGGAGGGGGGATGGTCTAATTTGGCGGTTGGGTCGGTCTGCCCAGCAGCCCATTGAAGGCAGCATGTCGACGATGGGTTCGCGCGGCTCACCTCGGCGCGCAGCACAACGGACGAACCGTTGTGGTTGCGTTGCGCCCGCCAAGCGTCTGTCGTTTGTCCGACGTGTGCGAGAGGGAGGAGTGCCAGCATGCCCCAAGGTACGATCAAGAAGTTGGTTTACGACAAAGGTTTTGGTTTCATCCAGAGCAGCGAAGGGGCCGACGTGTTCTTTCACTGCTCGACGGTCGCGGATCGGCAATTTGAAAGTCTGACCGAAGGCCAGAAGGTCGAGTACACGGTCGACGAGAACGCCGGGGGTGGCGGAGGCGGCAAGGGCAAAGGCCCGCGCGCCGCCAGCGTCACGCCGGTCAAATAGCCGAAAGAAATTGTCGGCCGCGAATCGCTCGATGTGGTAGAACAAGGACCCGTCCGAACGCTCAGCGTGCGCACCGACAGGGCTTTGCAATCTCCATGAGTCGACATCGTCGATCCAAGCCATTCCGTCGTCGCTCGGCACCCGGCGCGCCGCCGGGACAAGTCGTCGCCATCAGCGGCGCTACCAGGCCGATCATCCACGTCTTGGCCTACGATCACGCGCGGCTCGTCGAGAAAACGTTCACCGACGTCGCTCAACTCGACACGCTCGAGGGCCCGCTGGCGGTCACGTGGATCCATGTGGTCGGCATCGACCACGGCGAAACGATCCGCGCCTTGGGCGCGCGTTATGGCCTGCATCCGCTGGCCATGGAGGACGTCGTCCACCCGCATCAGCGCCCCAAGCTCGAACCGTATGACCGATTGCTGTTCATCGTGGCGCGGATGGTCATGCTCGAGGAGCAGCTCGAGAGCGAGCAGGTCAGCCTGTTTGTCGGGTCAGAGTTCGTGCTCACGTTCATCGAGGATCCGGGGGACGTGTTCGACCCGGTGCGTAATCGCCTGCGGACCCACAGTGGACAGATTCGCGAAGCGTCGGCTGGGTACCTGGCCTATGCGCTGCTCGATGCGTTGATCGACGCGCACTTTCCCGTGCTCGAAGCGTTGGGCGAACGCCTTGAAGCGCTCGAAGACGAGATCGTGCTGCGACCCGAGCCAGCGATGATCCCGCGCATGCATGCGCTCAAGCGCGATCTGCGCGCGTTGCGGCGCGAGATGTGGCCGCTGCGCGAGGTCTGCTCGCTGCTGAGCCGCGAGCATTGGGAGCAGATCGACGACGAGACGCGCGTCTACCTGCGCGACTGTTACGACCACACCGTGCAAATCCTCGACCTGGTCGAAACCTACCGCGAGTTGGGAGCCGACCTGACCGACCTGTACCTATCGAGCCAAGGGCACCGCATGAACGAAATCATGAAGGTGCTCACCATCATCGCCACGCTCTTTATGCCGCTGAGCTTTATTGTCGGCGTGTACGGCATGAACTTCGACAGCTCGGTGCCCGGCAACATGCCCGAGCTGCACTGGCCCTACGCCTATGTGGGCGTGTGGATCATCATTCTGATCGTTACTCTCGGCATGTTGGGATATTTTTTTCGCAAAGGCTGGATCGGCCAAAGATTCCGACGAGATAAGAGGGAGTAGACGGCACGAGGCGCGGCTGATGACTGCTGCGCAATTGCTTCTCGCTCGGAAAGGCGCGGCATGACTCCCGACGAATCGTTTGATGTGATTGCGATTGGCACCGGACCTGGCGGCGAAGGGGCCTCGATGCAAGTCGCCAAAGCCGGCCGTAATGTCGCGGTGGTCGAGTCCTACGAGCGCATCGGCGGCGGCTGCACCCACTGGGGGACCATCCCCAGCAAGGCACTGCGCTTTGCCATCCATCAGATGACCGACATCAACTCGAACGCCGTCGTGCGAGCGTCGGGCACCACGTTCAACTTCACCTTTCCGCAGTTGCGTCGCTCGGCCAGCGGCGTGATCGAAAAACAAGTCGACATGCGGCGCACCTTTTACGACCGCAATCGGGTGCCGGTCTATCGCGGGCATGCCCGCTTCGTCGACCCTCACACGGTCGTGGTCGAGCATCCCGATGGCGGCCGACAACACCTGCACGCCGAGCATTTCGTGATCGCCACGGGATCGCGCCCTTTTCGTCCCGCCGATGTCGACTTCAAACATCCGCGGATCTTCGATAGCGACACCATCCTCAAGCTCGACCACACGCCGCAATCGATCACGATCTACGGCGCGGGGGTGATCGGTTGCGAGTACACGACCATGTTTCGCAACTTGGGGCTCAAGGTCAACTTGGTCAACACGCGACCCAAGCTGCTCGAATTTCTCGATGACGAAATCATCGACGCCCTGAGTTATCATATGCGCGACCGGGGCGTGCTCCTGCGCCACAGCGAAGAGTACGAACGGATCGAGCCGCGCGACGACGGGGTCGTGCTCCACCTCAAGAGCGGCAAACAGCTCAAGACCGACGTCTTTTTATGGGCCAACGGTCGCTCGGGCAATTCGGCGGATATGGGGCTTGAAGCGATTGGCGTCCGCGCGGCCAAACGAGGTCAACTCGAGGTGAATGACCATTTTCAGACGTCGGTACCGCACATCTACGCGGTCGGCGACGTGATTGGGTTCCCCGGCTTGGCCAGCGCCGCCTACAGTCAGGGGCGGGCGGCCGCGACCCACATCCTCCACGGTGCCGACGAGGCCCCGATGTCGAAGGACATTCCGACCGGCATCTACACCAGTCCCGAGATCAGCTCGCTGGGCCGCACCGAGCGCGAACTCACGAGCGACAAAGTCCCCTACGAGGTCGGCCACGCGCTGTTCAAAAGCCTGGCCCGCGCGCAAATCACCGGCCAGACGGTCGGCATGCTCAAACTGCTGTTCCATCGCGAGACACTCGAGATTCTCGGCATCCACTGCTTTGGCGCGAGCGCGTCGGAGATCATCCACATTGGCCAGGCGATCATGTCGCAAAAGGGGAGCGCCAACTCGCTGCTGTACTTTATCAACACGACATTCAACTATCCCACGATGGCCGAGGCGTATCGCGTCGCCGCCCTGAACGGGCACAACCGGTTGTTTTAGAGCTTAATGACGCGGCACGTACCGGTCCGAGACGGACCGATCGTGCTCACACGATCAGCATGGCGTCGCCGTAGCTGAAGAGCCGGTACCGCTCGGCGATGGCCTCGCGATAGGCGCGCATGATCAGGTCGTAACCGCCGAAGGTCGTGACGAGCACGAGCAGCGTGGTGCGCGGCAGATGGAAATTGGTCATCAGCGCGTCGACGACCCGAAATGCGTACGGTGGCCGAATGAACAAGTCGGTCGTGCCGGACCACGGTTTCAAATCGCCGTCGGCCGCGGCCGACTCGAGTGTCCGCACGCTCGTGGTGCCGACCGCGATCACGCGCCCCCCATCGGCTCGACGAGCGCGAATCCGCTCGACCGTCGCGGCGTCGACGTGCGCCGTCTCGCCATGCATCGTGTGTTCGGCGAGCGTGTCGACGCTGATCGGGCGGAAGGTCCCCATGCCGACGTGCAGCGTGACGTGGCCCAGCTCGACGCCGCGCTGCTCGATTTGTGCCAGCAGCTCGCGGGTAAAGTGCAGGCCGGCTGTCGGCGCGGCGACGCTCCCTCGATGTTCGGCAAACACGGTCTGGTAGCGTTGCACGTCCTCGTCGTTCATGCAGCCGTCGCGGATGTAATGCGGCAACGGTATCCAACCGATGCGGTCGAGCAGCGCGTAGCTGGGCTCGTCCGTCTCGGGCTTGGCCAGCCACACGCCGCCGGGCTCCTTGGCGATCAGGCGCAGCTTGACGTCGTCCTGTCCTTGTCGATTGGTGAGTGTCACGGTCTCGCCGCTGCGCAGCTTGCCGCGCGTTGTGCCCAACAGATGCCACAGTCCTTCGCCGTCGATCGACAGGAACAGCCCTTCCCAGCCGCCGTTGGTCAGCGTGCGCCGGCCCACGAGTCGAGCCGGAATAACGCGCGTGTCGTTGATCACGAGCATGTCGCGCGGCGCGAGCAGCTCGGGTAGATCGCGCACATGATGGTGCGCGATGGTTTGCCGCGCGCGGTCGACGAGCATCAGCCGGGCATCGCTCCGCCGGGGCAAGGGATGCTGGGCGATCAACTCTCGCGGCAACTCGTAATCGTAGCGATCGATTTCCGACACGCCGTTGCTATCCTTTGGCGCGCACGAACGCCATTCGCAAATCATGCTGCACGTGTTCAAGGACCTTGCTCTCGTCGTCGCTGCGATTGCCGCTGGTCTTCTCTTCGAGCATGCTGATCAGATCGATGAAGTGCTGAGCGTGCGTCATGTTCGTTTCGGTTTTATTGGTCACCGGGTTGGGCATTTGTCCCAGGCTGATCATGGCCTGCGTGGCCAGCGAGATCACGAGGGTCGAAAAGTTGGCCGGTGGCAAACGCTCGTCGTTGGATCCCATCGCATGCTCGCTCAGTTAAATGGTTCGCTCGCGCTGCTCGCGTCCGTTTAGGCTTCGACTTCCGAGGCCCGTTCGCCGCGGGTCACATGCCGTTCCAGGGCGGCTCGGACGAAGCCATGAAACAACGGCTGCGGCAAGGTCGGCTTGCTCTTGAACTCCGGATGGAATTGCACCGCGACGAACCACGGATGCTGCGGCAACTCGACCACCTCGACCAGCGCGCCGTCGGGGCTGGTGCCGGCGAACAGCATGCCATGCGCGGCGAACTGTTGCCGATACACGTTGTTGAACTCGTAGCGATGCCGATGCCGTTCCGAGACAAGGGTCTTCTCGTAGCACTCGTACGCATGGCTCGACGGATCGAGCACGCAGTCGCGGGCCCCCAGTCGCATGGTGCCCCCCTTGTCGACGATCTTCTGCTGCTCGTCGAGCAAACAGATGACCGGATGCGGCGTCTCCTTGTTGAACTCGGTCGAGTGCGCCCCGCCAAGCCCCACGATGTTGCGGCCGTACTCGATCACGGCGCACTGCATGCCGAGGCAGATGCCGAAGAACGGGATCTCGCGTTCGCGCGCGAAGCGGATGGCCTCGACTTTGCCTTCGATTCCCCGCTCGCCGAATCCGCCCGGCACGAGCAAGCCATCAAAGCCACTCAGCAGCCGCTCGGGTCCTTCTTGTTCGACGAGTTCGCTCTGGATGCGTTGCACGCGGACCTGCACGCTCTCGGCCATGCCGGCGTGATCGAGCGCTTCGTAGATCGACTTGTAGGCGTCGCGGTGTTCGGCGTACTTGCCCACCACGGCGA
>CAZZBK010000077.1:0-28696 GCA_964652155.1 uncultured Planctomycetaceae bacterium
GCAGGATTCGAACCTGCGAAGGCAGAGCCATCAGATTTACAGTCTGACCCCTTTGACCGCTCGGGAAACCCTCCGCGAACTTTGCGTCACTCTTTGCTTTGCCAAGCGCCCGCGTGTTCACGGCGTCGCACTTGCGTCGGCACGACCAGCTCCATTCGCAACACGGTTTCCTGCTCGACCAAAAACCACTCACATCACGCCACCGGCGCTTGCTCACATCACAGAGTCCACACACTCAGCCCGAACCCAAGGCAGAGCTAGCGGAGGGACTTGAACCCTCAACCTGCTGATTACAAATCAGCTGCTCTGCCAATTGAGCTACGCTAGCGCGCATTCTCTCTGACGTGAAAACCAATAAATATAGCCACCCGACACATTCACGCAAGCCAGCGACCGGGGAATTAATCCACCAAAAAACAACGGGAGACAGCTCTGGCCGAGCAAGGTTGCGAACCGAATACGCACGCTCATCGGCGAAAACCGACGCGGCTGCGATCGTCCGATCCCTAACCAAGCTGGCGCTAGCGTCTCCCGTGCGTTCGATTCCCCTGACTTGGGGGGCCTATGCGATTGTCATGTCGTGTCGGAAATACTCGACTACCAATTTTCGGCCTACAGACCAGGAATCTCGATCTTTTCTTCCTCGGCCGCCTTCTTCAATTTGGAAAGCGCCCGAGCTTCGATTTGCCGGACACGCTCCTTCGTGACGCCCATTTCGACGCCAACCTCTTTGAGCGTGCGCGGCTCGAGTCCTCGCTGAAGCCCGAAACGTCGTATGATAATCTTTTGCTCCCGATCGTCAAGCCGCCCCAAAATGCGGTGAATCTGTGCTTCCCGCTGCGTTTGGGCCGATTCCTGCTCGAACACGTCGCTGCGGACATCCTCGGTGGCCGAGAACATGTCGTCGCCACCGCTGCGGAATCGGTCCCGACGCTTGATCTCGTCGGGGATTGTGCGGGCAAAGTTCTTCATGATCGCCCAGGTGGCGTACGTGCTGAACTTATTGCCGCGCGCGTAGTCGAACTTCTCGATCGCGCGAATCAGGGACATGTTGCCGTCACTGACCAACTCGAAGAAGTTGTCGACCGGCCCGACATGCCGCTTGGCAATCGAAACCACCAACCGCAAATTCGAGCGGATAATCAGGTTCTTGGTCGCAACGGCCTCTTCGTACAACCGCTCGATTTGGTCCATCTGCAACGATCGCGCCTGCGTCGGGTCGAGCCCCTCGCGCAGCGCGGCCGCCTTGTACTTGAGGTAGTTGAGCTTGCGGAAGTAGTACGCCTCTTGCTCGCGGGTGAGCAACGGCACCTCGTACAAACTTGCCAAATACGGAGGCAATCCGCTGGGAACTCGCACCTTGCGGCCACTCGATTCGACCACCGGCGCAGCACCCAAGCAGACCGCATCGGCCGCTGGGCGACGGAACTCGGCGTTGTCCATGTAGTCGAGCGGCAACTCCAGAATCTTCTGGGCCCGCATCTCGTTCACAATCCGGTAGACGCTCGTCTTGGTGCGGCAGAACTTTCGCGCCAAAACGTCCACCGAGACGCCCCGCTTGTAGCTCTGATAGAGCTTTTTCTTGGCCGCCTCGGTGACCGGCCCGGTGGCATCCGGGAAGATCGCCGTGGCGGGTTCGGCTTCGTCATGCGACTTGATCGTGTAGCGAATCGTCTCGACGCTTCGGCCCGTCTTTTCCGCCACGCGCCGCGCGACCTCCGACGGGCAGCCACCGGCCGCCGCCAACCGCCGCGCACGATCGAGGATCTGCGTCCGCTCGGCGTCGCTCATTTGCGTAAATCGCATGCCACGCGAGACTTTCTGCTCGTTATCGGCCACAAACCGATCCACCGAGCTGCGCAGAAATCCGACCCGTTTGCGGCCGTCGAACACGAAGCGGCGGCTGACCAACCCCTGCTGACGCCAACGCTGAATGGTCTTGGTCGAAACCTGGAGCTGCGAACTCAATTCCTCGACCGTCACGACCGGTTCACCCGCGCTCTCGGCCGACACATTGGCCGCGTCGCTCACGTCTTCGACAAACCGCAGCAAGTCGTGCTTGGCCTGATCGCCGGGCACCTGCACACGCGGTGTCGACTCGGGTCGAAAGTCCGTGATGCGATGGCACAAAAACTCATACGAGTAGGTGCGCTTCGGATCGAGCTCGGCCAGCAGGCGCTCGGCCCGGTTGACCTGGTCGATCTTTTTTTCGCGCGGCGCAAAACGAACCTGCTGATCGCGCAGTTGCTGCAGGGCGGGATTCAAATAGTCGCTGTGCATGGCTGTCTCCTCCGCCTAACCGTCGGTTTCCCTGCGTGTGTTACACGCCCGACGTGGGTCTGAACTCGCATTTCCCTGCACCCGAAAACGATGGTTCGCTCGCGGATGGTCAGACCTCGGTCAGTTTAAGTCCCTGGTGCAAAATCCACAAACAAATTGCTTCATACGACACGGTCGTGTGTGTTCGGGTTCGCTTCAGCGACCTCCCGTAACGCACGTTGTCTTCTACGTGAATGACGGCAAATTGTTCACACAAACCGTTGATTTTTAGCAACTTTCGTCGAATGCCTGCGAAGTCTGATTCGATTGGGCCACGAGCGCTCCCCCAAACGAACAAGGCCCGCTCAAGGGCGCATCACGACGCTGGCATCGAACCGTTTACCTCTCTATTCGTTATCAGACGCAAAATCATTGCAACGTGTCACACCTGAGGACCGATTTATCGCAAAGTAGTTCACGCGCAGACCGCATGAATTTCCAGCTATATGGCCCTAAGTCGAATTACTTAAAGGCTTTGCTATGCTTTTGCCTCGCCGCTGCTTTTTAGCCTCCCTCGGGACCATTGGCGCGACCTTCGCCGTAGGCCGGTTTACCCAAGCTGCCGAAACCGCTCCGCTTCGTCCCACGCATAAAAAAGGGGACACCTATCAGGTGCAGGCGCTCTTCGAGGTGGGGGGCGATCTGCGGCTCAAAGACGACGACCAAGCTCCCCGCGTGATGAAAGTCAGCGTTGTGGGAAAAATGGAGTACGTTGAGCGCCTGCTCAACGAGTCGGTGGATGGACGGACCGCTCAGGCGGCGCGACGCTATCGCGCGGCCGAGGCCACCATCAAAATCGACAAAGGGGGCGTGCAGCCGACTCTCCGTGCCGATCGCCGCACGGTGGCCGTCGACATCAGCACAGGCCAAGCCACACTGCTCAGCAGCGAAGGTCCCCTCACGCGCGAAGAACTCGACCTGATCGAGCTTCCTGGCAATACGGTGCTGCTTGACCAACTCCTGCTCAGCGACCGGGACGTCGCCGTCGGCGACCGCTGGCAGCATGGCGACGACTTGCTCGCCGCGCTGCTCAGCATCGATGCGGTCAGCAAGAGCGACGTGTTCAGCGAGGTGACCCAGATCACGGCCGACGTGGTCCGCTGCGATTTTGCGGGCAATGTTCACGGCGCGATCAACGGCGTCGCCACCGATATGCAGCTCAAGGGGCGTTACAAGTTCGATCGACGTTGGGGACGCATCAGTTGGTTTGCCATGCTCAACGACGAGCAACGGGCGATCGGACACGTCGGCCCCGGCGCCGACGTGACGAGCCGCTTGCAAATCGTGCTCGCGCCGACCGCCGAGATCCCCGAGTTGGCCGACGCCGCGTTGGCACCGGCTTTTGCGCCCCAGAACGATGGGTTGAAATTGCTGGAATATCGCGGTGGGCGAGGGCAGTTTGCGTTCGTACACGATCGCCGCTGGCATGTGATGCAGGAGGATGGCGAGGGGGCCGCGCTTCGCATGGTCGACCGTGGCGAGTTGCTCGTGCAATGCAATGTCCGCGCGTTGGCCAAGGCCGAACCGGGCAAGCATTTCAGTCTCGCGGCGTTTCAGGCAGACATTCAGCGCTCGCTCGATAAGAGTTTCGGCCAGTTTTTGCAGGCCTCCGAGTCGACCAACTCGCGCGGTTATGTGGTGCATCGTGTGGTGGCCATCGGCACGGTCGCCGAGTTGCCCATCGAATGGCATTACTATTTGGTGGCCGACCCCTTGGGGCATCAGGTCGTATTCGCCTTTACCGCCGAGTCGGAGCAAGTACCCCTGCTGGGCGAGGTCGATCAGTCGATCGTCGACAGCGTCGAACTAGCCGCGCCGACGACCGCCGCCGTCAAGGGACCCGTCGCCCGGTAGGCTCGCGGGCTCGGCTGGCTGCTTCTCTAGTCACTCAAGTGTCCATTTCCGCCCGAGTCTTAGGCCGTTTTCGGCCTCAGGCGCTTGCAGTTCTTTGACCCGCTGAGCCTGGTGCCTGCACAGCCGAACGTACCTGGCGCGTAGCCATGACCAAACCGGACGGTCTGACTGTAGGATGGGTACCTGACCCTGACGCTAGCATCAGGATGCCCCCTTTCCCCTTGAATCCCTCTTTGCATCAGGCGGAGCTTATCTGTAGGTGGGTCGAGGCCGGCCGTTCCACGGCCGAATCCTTAGCGACAGCTCCCGGCGAGTCGTTCCGCCGCTGCTGGGCGTTAAATCCGGAACGATCGTGGGCCCTTCTGCCGAGAATCGACACGAAATTGCTTGACCTGACGGCGCAAAGCTAACTAGACTCAAAATTTAGCACACACTCAGGCCATCGGGCCCCATGCTGAATTTGTCGCCGTCGTCCAGAGTCTGCTCGCTCATGGCATATTCGCAAATCGCACGTCGCTGGGTTTCGTCTGCGTGGCTGACCGCGCTCGTCGCACTGGGTGTTTGCGCGTTCGATGCACGTGTCGAGTGGGCCCAAGAGCCCGCTCCCTCTGCGTCCGTCGGTCCGTTCCGCAAATTGGCCCCCGGCGTCGAAACCGTCATTGCGTCGCAGGTGAGCCCCGAGGAAACGTTCAGCCTGCAAACCGTGCTGGGGCAGCCCGATATTCGAGTTCGTCGCAGCACGCAATGTCTCGAATTCGCCTTCAAGCCGCTGCGATTCATTCAGACCCAGGGGGTCAACGAGCGTGGCCAGGCCTACTCCAAACTGGTGTGGTACTTGGTGTATCACGTCAAGTTGCCCCAGGCACTCGATGCCGACGGCAACCCACTGGAAACGAAACCCATGCGGTTCTTTCCCACCTTCGAATTGGTCGACGAGCAGACCAAGCGTGTCTATCCCGAGCGGATCATTGCCCCGGCGATCGCCTCGATCCGACATCGCGAAGATCCCCATCGCCCGCTGCTCAACACGGCCGAGATGGCTGGGGACATCAAGCCCAGTTCACCCGGCGAAGACCACAGCGTTTGGGGGGTCGCCACCTGGGACAACATCGACCTGAACATCAATCGGTTCTCGATTTCGATCGGGGGGATCAGCAACGCTGTCCGGGTCGATGACAATGGCGTCGAACAGTTCAAATATCTGAAATTGAACTTCTGGCGGCCGGGCGACGCCTACAACGTCCACGAGCGGGAGATTCGCTTTGGCGCTCCGGGCCAGCTTGACTATCAGTGGATTTACCGCTAAAAAAGCGAATTCGACCCAACCGGTCCACCGATACTACTTCGAGTCATTTTTTCGCGCGCTGGGCTTGCCGCTCGGTCGCGCGTTGTTCGTGAGGTTTGACATGGCACATAAAAAGGGTGGCGGCTCCAGCCGCAACGGTCGTGATTCCAATCCGCAATATCGCGGCGTCAAGCGCTTTGGTGGTCAGGCCGTGACGGCCGGTTCCATTTTGGTACGCCAATGCGGCACCGTGTTTCATCCCGGCAAGGGAGTCGGACAAGGCAAAGACTACACGCTCTATGCCCTCGTCGCCGGCACCGTCCAGTTCGATCGGGGCGGTCGTCGCGTGAACATCGTCGCGGCGTCGTAGCTCCGTGTCGAGAGTAGGAACCAGCGCCGGTCGATTGATCTCGGCGCTGCGTCTCCGTTCGTCTCGACACGACACACGCCATTTCTGTTTCGCCAAGGTGCTCAGCCATGTTCGTTGATCGTGTGAGCATCGAAGTCCAAGCCGGACGGGGCGGGGACGGCGTGATTAGCTTTCGCCGTGAGAAATACATTCCCCGCGGTGGTCCCGACGGCGGCGATGGTGGCGATGGCGGAAGTATTCTGATGCGGACCGAGTCGGGCGTCGATAGTCTCTCGCCGCTCGTGCATCGCAAGCACTGGCGCGGTGCCGAGGGGAGCCGTGGCGGCACCAACAACTGTGCCGGCCGCAATGCGGAGCCCCTGATCATCCTGGTCCCGCCCGGTACGGTGGTCACCGACATGGCCACCGGCCTTGTGTTGAAAGACCTCTCCACGCTGGGCGAAGAAGTGGTCGTTGCTCGCGGGGGCAAAGGGGGCAAAGGCAACGTCCGCTTCAAAACCTCCACGAACCGCGCTCCACGCATCTGCGAAGCCGGCGAAGATGGCGAGCAGCGCGTGCTGATGCTCGAACTGAAGGTGATTGCCGACGTCGGCGTGGTGGGCAAGCCCAACGCCGGCAAAAGCACCCTGCTCAGTCGTCTGTCGCGCGCGCGACCCGAGATCGCCGACTATCCGTTCACCACCAAGTATCCAAACTTGGGCATCGTTCCGATCACCCCCGACCGCTCGTTCGTGATGGCCGACATCCCCGGGCTGATCGAAGGGGCGCACGAAGGGGTTGGGCTCGGGCATGAGTTTCTGCGGCATATCGAGCGGGCTGGCATCCTCGTCCACTTGGTCGAGCCCTTGCCGCTCGACGGCACCGACCCCCTCTCCAACTACCGCGCCATCCGCAACGAACTCGAACTCTACGACGTGAAGCTCGGCGAGCGGCCAGAGATCCTATGCGTCTCGAAAGCCGAACTGCCCGAGAGCGAGGCCGTTCGCGAGCAGTTGGCCGCCGAGTCAGGGCGCGACGTGATTGCGATCTCCGCGGTCACCGGCCGCGGCATTGATCTCCTGTTGCGGGCGATCACGCGCGTGCTCGATGAGCAGCGCAGCGCCGTCGTGCCGTCATGAATGCCGACGTCGCAAAGCCACTCGTGGCGGGCGACCTCGCGCCTCTCGTGGCGGTCGACATCGGCAACAGCCGCATCAAGCTCGGGCTGTTCGAGTCTCGACAGGGAGCCACCGCGGGCTTACCGTCTCCGGTGCGGACCTGTGACGTCGCTCCGCCCAACGAGTCGCTCAAGAAAATTGCCGACTGGCTGGGACCCGACCAGTTGCCGCATGTCGCTTGGCACATTGGCAGCGTGCAGCGCTCGTTGACCTCGCAACTCATCACGTGGCTGCGTGAACGCGGTGTGCAGAACATCACGCTCCTGGCGTCGAGCGATCTGCCGCTGACCATCGCGTTGCCTCGGCCCGACATGGTGGGCATCGATCGTCTGTTGGGCGCCGTGGCCGCCAATGCCGTTCGAGAGCCGCAACGGGGAGCCATCGTCGTCGATCTGGGGACCGCCATCACGGTCGACCTGGTCTCGCCCGCGGGGGCGTTTCTTGGCGGCGCCATTCTGCCCGGCATTGGCTTGTCGGCCCGGGCTTTGCACGAGTTCACTGATTTGTTGCCGTTGCTCGACATGCAGTCGCTCAGCGAGCCCCCCACGGCCCTTGGCACCAACACGGTCGAGGCGATGACCTCGGGCATATACTGGGGGGCCATCGGCGGCGTGCGGCAGCTCATCGAGCTGTTTTCGCGATCGATGCCCCAACCGCCTCAAGTGCTGCTCACCGGCGGCGCGGCGGCGCAGGTCGCCCAACGCCTGGCCCACGATGCCCGGTATGAACCTCATTTGGTCCTCACGGGCATCGCGCTGAGTGCCGCCGCGCGTCAATAACCATGCCCTCCGTGCCGCGCACCCTCGTCGCGATCCTCACGCCGCCGGGCCGCAGTGCAGTCGCCGTGCTCGCCCTCTGGGGCCCCCGCGCCGCCGCAGTGATCGAGCGGCATTTCCTGAGCGCGTCGCAACGCAGCCTGGCCGACGCGCCGTTGAATCAAATTCGCTTCGGACGTTGGGGGGACGAAGAACTTGTCGCCGTGCGGCGCGGCGGCGAGCGCTTCGAGATCCACACGCACGGCGGAGCGGCTGCCCCACGGGCGGTTGTCCAATCGCTGCTCGACGACGGTTGCGAACTCGTCAGCGGCGACGCGGCGTCTCTTGATCTGAGTCTTGACTCGATCGCGCGAGAAGCCCTGCTCGCCCTGCAACAAGCGCGCACATTACGCACGGCCGAGTTGCTCTGGTCGCAAAAACAGGGCGCCTTGCGACAGGCCATCGAGAAGATTCATGCGCTGATCCTCGCACAACACACGGATGCCGCGCGCGAACGCTTGCAACGGCTCGTCGACCGCTATTCACTCGGCAAGCACCTCACGACACCGTTTCGCGTCGTACTCGCCGGAAGCGCCAACGTCGGCAAGAGCAGCTTGATTAACGCCCTGCTGGGGTACGATCGGGCCATCGTGTTCGACGAGCCCGGCACGACCCGCGACGTGGTTACGGCCAACACGGCGATCGACGGCTGGCCGGTCGAGCTCTCCGATACCGCCGGACTGCGAGACACTCTCAACCCACTCGAAGCCCAAGGCATCGCACGCGCCTACGAACAAATGCGCACGGCCGATCTGCTGTTGCTGGTGAACGATGCCACCCAGCCGTGGTCGGTTGAGCTTGCCGAGCTGCGCCAAGCGTGGCCCGACGCCCTCTGGGTGCATAACAAGTGCGATTTAATCCAGGGCACCCCACATGAACGTCCGGCGGGGGTTTACAGCAGCGCGGTCCTGCTTCTCGGGATCGACACGTTGCTCCGCGAGGTCGCTGGCCGGTTAGTGCCCGAGCCGCCGCAGCTTGATGAGCCCATGCCGTTTTGTGAGCGGCATGTGACTGTCTTGCAAACCGCGCTCGACGCTGTGCTCCAAAACGACCTGCGGGCCGCGACTGAGGCCCTTGCGGCGCTGTAGCAAAAACTCGCATACGCGCCCCGGCTCGACTCTCGTATGATATGCGGCGCTCGGCAGGCTACGTGGCGCATTACATTATCTCAACGAGTTCGAGGACCCGATCGATGTTCAAGAAAATTGCCTTGGCGCTGCTCGCCATCGTCGCGGTGTTTTTGTTGTACGTGGCATTGCAGTCGCCCAACTTTCGTGTCGCCCGAACAGGGCGTATCGCGGCCGCTCCCGCAGCTGTGTTTCCGCATGTGAACGATTTTCACAAATGGGATGCCTGGTCCCCTTGGGCCAAGCTCGACCCTAACGCCAAGAACAGCTTTAGTGGGCCCGACTCGGGCAAGGGGGCTCACTTTGCCTGGGACGGCAATCATGATGTCGGCACCGGTTCGATGACCATCACCGAGAGCAAGCCGAGCGAGTTGATCGTCATCCAGCTCGACTTCATTAAGCCCATGCAGGGAACGAACGTGACCGAGTTCACCTTCAAGCCCGAGGGCAACGAGACGGTCGTCACGTGGTCGATGACGGGAGAGAACAATTTTATCGGCCGACTCTTTTGCACCTTCATGAACATGGACAAGATGGTCGGCGGCAAATTTGATGAAGGGCTCGCCAGCCTGAAAAAGATCGTCGAGAGCGAAACGAAATAGTTGCGCTGAACTGCGACATCTGCTTCTGCCCACTCGATCGGGAGACGATTCATGAGCCGCGTGCGTGTTCTCGTCGGCACTCGCAAAGGGGCGTTCATCCTGACCGCCGACGGTCAACGCCAGAACTGGCAAGTGAACGGCCCGTTCTTTGGTGGCTGGGAGATCTACCATCTCAAGGGCTCCCCCGTGGACCCAGACCGGTTGTATGCTTCGCAAAGCAGTGGCTGGTTTGGGCAGGTCATGCAGCGCTCGAATGACGGCGGCGCGACCTGGGAGCCGGTCGGCAACAAGTTTGCGTACGACGGTGTTCCCGGCACGCACCTGTGGTACGACGGCACACCGCACCCCTGGGAGTTCAAGCGGGTTTGGCATCTTGAGCCGTCGCTCAACGATGCCGACACGGTCTATGCCGGGGTCGAGGACGCTGCCTTGTTCCGCTCGACCGACGCCGGACAAACCTGGAGCGAGTTGCCCGCCTTGCGCAGCCAGCAAGGCGCGGCCTGGTGTCCGGGCGCAGGGGGCATGGGCCTGCACACCATTCTCCTCGACCGCTCGAATCCGCAGCGCATGTTCGTGGCCATTTCGGCGGCCGGTGTCTTTCGCACCGATGACGCGGGAGTGTCATGGCGGAGCGCCAATCGCGGCCTGCGCTCCGATTTTATGCCCAACCCCACGGCCGAGGTCGGTCACTGTGTCCACCGCATCGCCATGCACCCGGCGCGGCCCAACGTGTTGTTCATGCAAAAGCATTGGGACGTCATGCGCAGCGACGACGCGGGAGATTCGTGGCACGAAGTCAGCGGCAACTTGCCGACCGACTTTGGCTTTCCCATCGACGTGCATGCTCACGAGCCCGACACGGTCTACGTCGTGCCGATCAAAAGCGACTCGGAGCATTACCCGCCCGAGGGCAAGTTGCGCGTGTATCGCAGCCGCACCGGGGGCAACGACTGGGAACCACTCACCAACGGCTTGCCGCAAGCGAACTGCTACGTCAACGTGCTCCGCGACGCCATGGCGGTCGATTCGCTCGACAAATGCGGCGTGTACTTCGGCACCACCGGCGGACAAGTGTACGCTTCGAGCGACTCGGGCGATCATTGGTCGCCGATCGTTTCACACTTGCCAGCCGTCGTATCGGTCGAGGTGCAAACGTTGCCATGATTCGGGTGGTCTTGCCCTATCACCTACGGATGTTGGCCCAAATCGATGGCGAAGTGACGCTCGATCTGCCGGGGCCGGTCACGGTGTCGACGATCTTGTCGGCGATGGAAACCCGCTACCCGATGTTGCGCGGCACGATCCGCGATCAGCTCACGCACATCCGGCGGCCACTCCTGCGGTTCTTCGCCTGCGAGCGGGACATCTCGCTTGAACCGCCCGACGCGCCGCTCCCCGACGCGATTGCGAGCGGCGCCGAGCCCTTGTTCGTCATCGGGGCGATTGCCGGCGGCTAACGACTCGGTTCAAAACGCGCTCTAATACCCGCCCACCGACTTGACCTGCGGGGCGGTTATGGGCGGCATGTTGAGTCGCTTGCGGGCCTCGTCGAGCATCTCGCTTGTGCGGCTCGCGCCACAGCGCGACACGCCCAGCTCGCGGACCTTGATGAGCGTGTCCAGATCGCGCACGCCGCCGGCCGCCTTGACCTGCACGTGAGCCGGAGTGTGTTGGCGCATCAAAACCAGGTCTTCGATGGTTGCGCCGCCGGTCCCGTAGCCCGTTGAGGTTTTGACCCAATCGACGCCGATCTCTCCGCAGATTTCACACAGCCGAATCTTGTGTTCGTCCTTCAAGTAACAATTCTCGAAGATGACTTTGAGTTTTTGTCCCGCGTCATGCGTGAGCTTGTTGATGGCCGCGATCTCATCGCGCACGCAGGCCCACTCGCCGCTCAATACTTGCGAGATATTGACGACCATGTCGAGTTCTTGCCCACCATCGGCGAGCGCCTGCTTGGCCTCGGCCAACTTGATGGCGGTCGTATGGCCACCGTGCGGAAAACCGATCGTGGTGCTGGCCTTGACCGTCGAGCCCGCGAGGATGGCCGCGCACCGTTTCAGGTAGTACGGCATGATGCATACGCTGGCTGCGTCGTACGCCACGGCCAACTGGCAACCGGCTTCGAGATCGCTCTTGTTCATCGTCGGGTTGAGCAACGAGTGATCGATCATCTTGGCCAATTCGAGGTACGTGTATTTCATAAGCTTGGCCTGTATAAATAAGTGCGAGTGAAATGCGACAGAACCGCATTTGCATGACGTGGAGCCTCGCCACCGTATGATCGAATCTAGACCTTGTCAAGCGGACCGCAGGTGGATGGCCCTGTTGAATGATCGATCGGACGATCGATCACGCTGACGAACGAAATCCCGCCGGTCAATCTTGCTCGTACGACATGAGGATTTCGGTCTGCTCGGCATCGCAGAAGGTCTTCCAACCGCCGTCGGCAATTTGCTCGCCGAGCTTGGTGACCGTTTTGAAATAGCGGTCGCTGGGACGGCCCCCCTTCAACTTTTGGATCAGTTCCTGGCACGCGACGTCCCCCGCGGCGCGGATGATCGGGTCGTTGTGCCGCGCGGCGTAAAGGGCCGTGCAGAGCATCGTGATCGCGTTTTGCACACGCTGCGACACCTCGGCCATCCGACACTGACGATCCGCGAGCGCGAGCTGATACTTGCGCATCACACCGCTGATTTCCAGGCCCGAGTTGCTCAGCCAGTCGATCGCAAACTGTGCGTGGGTACGCAACGGCTCGAATAAAGCGGACAAGTCTGGTCGCGTGGGGCGATGCAGTTTCCGGCCCACGAGCCAACGGCTGTAGTCGGCGAGTGGCTTGCGCAGCACCCAGAGGTGGCTAGGGTTGGCGAGGTTCGGCCGTTTGATGCCCGCCGCGCTGAGCGCGCGGCCGATCGGTTCGAAGAACTGCATGCCATGTTGCTTGACGAGCGACTTGAAGAACGCCATGCCGAGCATCTCGCCTTCCCCCTCATAAATGCAGGGGGCGAGAAACTCGTGGACGTTGTCGCCAAACACGTGTCCATGCAGAAACGCGCGGCCGCCGTGGGTCTTCATCATCAACTCGATGGCCGCTTCCTTCTGCGACTCGCTGCCAAAGATTTTGGCGATGATGCACTCCATCTCGCCGCGGTAACCCTGGTCGAGCAAGGTCGAGCACCACTGGACCATCGCGTCGCTGGCGACAATCAGGCTGGCCATGCGACCCACGCGGCGGCGGACCAGCTCGCGCGTTTCGATTGCCTGTCCGTAGGTGCGACGGAACCGGGCCCAGGGCAGCATGCCGGCGAGCATGAGCCGCATATTGCCGGCCGCCGTGGCACACAGCGCGACGCGCCCCAGGTTCAACCCATGATAGGCGATCGTCAGGCCGTCGCCTCGCGTGGGTTGCAACAAATTCGCCGCCGGCACCCGAAAGTCGCGAAAGATAATGCCCTGGTTGTGCGTGTGTTTCAGCGCGTGCAAGCCGTACTTGCGCAACTGGAACTGATCGTTCTCGGCCGCCGGCAAATCGACGATCAGCACCGCCGGCTTACGCTCGATCAGGCACACCAGCCCGATCGTTCGCCCCGGCACGACGTTGGTGATGAACAGCTTCTCGCCATTCACGACGTAGTCGTCGCCGTCGCGCACGGCGGTCGTGCGCAGGGCGGTGAGGTCGCTCCCCGCGTTGGGCTCGGTCAAGGCAAATGCACTGAGCGAGCGACCGCTGGCCAGCTCAGGTAGAAAGCGTTGTTTTTGCTCGGCCGTGCCAAAGGTCTTGACCGGGTCGACCGCGCCGATGCAACCATGCACGCTCGCCATGCCGGCCGTGGTGGGGTCGACCGTCGCCACCCGCGTGAGGAACGACGCGAAGGCGGTGAACGGCGCGCCCGATCCGCCGTACTGCCGATCGACGAGCAAGCCCCAGTAGCCCGCCGTGCCGAGATCGCCCAGCAATTCGTTTGAGAGTTTCTTCTGGCCGTCGTAAAGCGTGCGGCCATCGCGATGCCGCCGCACGACGGCGAGCGAATCGTCCATGACCCGTTGCACCTCAGGGCTCACCTGCGGCGAGCTGCTTGTGAACAACTCGATGGGCACATGATCGTCCCAGACCGCGCGGTGGGCGGGGCTGGCCGTGGTTTGGTATTGCGGCGCGAACAGGGCCTCGACCTGATCGTCGGCCCGGTCGATCGCGCCGGTCCGCCGGGACTCTTCGGCGCTTTTGCCGCTGAGTTGCAGCGCGGTTTCGGCGAAGGATTGCTTTTCTTCCGACGGCGAGGGGGCTGCTGACGACATCATCGCTCCATCCTGCTGACGAGTGTGTCTAATCGATTCAATCCGCGCGACGGGCAAGCTCGCTGCCCAAGCTGTTAAATTATACCGCGCAAATCGAGTCACTCTGCAAATCCATGTGGCAACCAAGCATCAAGTGCAGCCCTGAACACTCCCCTTGGCGTACATCGCCTCGATTTCGGCCGCGTAAAGCCGGGCAATTTCGCCCCGCCGCAGCTTCAATGTCAGCGTCAACTCCCCTGCGGCCGTGCTCAACGCGCGTGGCAACAGCGTAAAATTTCCGATCTGCTCATAACGCGACACGTCCTCGAGCGCCGCGGCGATACGATCGGCATAGAGCTTACGCACGGCCGGGTCATCGAGCTTGTTGAGCGTTTGGGGCACGATCGCCTGCTGCGCGAGCGCTTGCTCCAAGGCCGCGAAGTCGGGCACAATCAACGCCGACAAAAAACTCCGCCGATCGCCAATGACCACCGCCTGGGCGATGAGCGGATCGCTCTTGAGCAGCGACTCCAAATAGGCCGGGGCGATATTCTTGCCCCCCGCCGTGACGATCAATTCCTTCTTGCGTCCCGTGATCTTCAAAAACCCTTCGGCGTCAATTTCTCCCACGTCGCCGGTGTGCAGCCAGCCGTCGCGGATCGTCTCGTGAGTGGCCTCGGGCCGCTTCCAATAGCCGAGCATGACGTGCGGCCCGCGGGTGACGATCTCGCCATCGGCCGCAATGCGGATTTCGACGTCGGGAATGGCGCGGCCGACGGTCCCCAGGCGGTGCGCGTCGCCGGTTTCGGTCGTAATGACCGGCGAGCTCTCGGTCATGCCGTAGCCTTGCAACAAGTGAATGCCCCGCTCGTGATAAAAGGTCGCCACGTGCTCACTCAGCGGTGCTCCGCCCGAGATCGCCGAGCGTAGCCGACCACCAAACGCCGCGGCGAGCGCGCCGCTGGTGTGGCTCAAGCCCCGCTCCATCAACCCACGCTGCACCTTCTCAAAGAAGTACGGCACACCGTTGAGCAACGTGGGATGCACCTGGCGGCAGTTCTCCAGGGCGGATTCAGGTGACTCGGCAATGGCCAGCTCGCCGCCGCAGGCCAACCACGTGTAGAGATCGCAGGTGCGGGCGAAAATATGACTCCACGGCAACCAACTCAGCCGCAGATCGCGCGCCTGTTGACCGAACGCGCACAGCGACGAGACTGCGTTGCACGCCAGGTTTTGTTGACTGAGCATCACCCCCTTCGGCTCACCCGTGGTGCCCGAGGTGTACAGGATCGTGGCCAACTCCTGGGGGCCGATCGAGTCGGCGGCCCGGTTCAACATCGGGTCGACTTCGAGCACGTCGACCGCGCTGATCGCGTCGCGCCAGCGGCGTAGTTCGTGCCGCTCCCAGCGTTCAGGGCAATCGTCGAAGGTCCAGACGCGCAAATCGGCACCCCACTCGCGTGACAAGGGGGCCAATTTCTCAGCCTGCTCGGGCCCGCTCAAAATAACGACCTTCGCGCCGCTGTCGAGAATCTGGTACTCGATTTGCGCGGCCGAGAGCGACGCATGCACGGGCACATGCACGCCCCCCGCCACCTGAATGCCCAGATCGCAAGCGATCCATTCGTAGCGATTGGGCGAGAGCAGCACGACGCGGTCGCCGCGCTCCACGCCCAATCTCTGCAACGCGATCGCTGTGCGCCCCACGTCCTCGGCAACTTGCGCCCACGGGAGCGGGACAAACGCGCCCGCGCGCCTTACAAGGGCCGCCGTCTGTCGAGCATCGGCAAACACCCGATCGCGCAGCAATGACACCACCGTCGACATGATCTCTCTCCATCCTCGGCGACGCGGAAGCAATCGACAACTCAGACCCGTTCGACAATCGTGGCGATCCCTTGTCCGACGCCGATGCACATCGTCGCCAGGCCGAGGGTCGCGTTGCGGTCGATCATGGTGTGCAACAGCGTGGTCATGATGCGTGCTCCGCTGGCTCCCAAGGGGTGCCCGATGGCGATGGCCCCGCCGCGCACATTCAGCTTTGCCTCGTCGACGCCGAGCGCTCGCACACAGGCCAGGGCTTGGGCTGCAAACGCCTCGTTGATCTCGATGAGATCGATATCCTGGAGCTTCAAACCGGCCCGCCGCAGGGCTTTTTGCGTCGCCGGGATGGGGCCCGTCCCCATCACACACGGTTCGACCCCCACGACCGCCGTCGACACAATACGCGCGATGGGCTTGAGTCCCAGCGACTGGGCTTTTTCTTCCGACATCACGAGCAGCGCGGCCGCGCCGTCGTTGAGCGGAGAGCTGTTTCCGGCGGTCACGGTCCCCAGGCCGGGCATAAAAGCTGGCGACAGTGCCGCGAGCGATTCCAACGAACTGTCGGTCCGCACGCACTGATCCGACGCGACCTGCACGGGCTGGCCCGACTCGTCGTGCCCCCACACCGGGATGATCTCGCGGCGAAACGCGCCTGAGAGCTGAGCCGCTGCCGCGCGCTGATGGCTTCGCAGCGCGAAAGTGTCTTGATCCTCGCGCGAGATGCCCTGCGTTTGGGCCAAGAACTCGGCCGTGATGCCCATCATCAAGGCACCCTTGCTCGTCCTGGTGAACAGCTTGGGGTTGAGGTCGATGTCCTTGTCCATCGCGATGTGCTGCATGTGCTCCAGCCCGCCCACGATCTGCACGTCCTCATAGCCGGCCATGATGGCGTGCGCCGCCTGGTTCAACGCCTGCAAGCTGCTACCGCAGAGCCGATTGACGGTCGTGCCGCCGGTCGACACGCTCAGCCCGGCCATTAAGGCCACGTTGCGGGCGACGCAAAAGCCCTGCTCGCCTTGCTGCTGGGTGTTGCCCAGCACGACGTCTTCGATCTCGGCCGGGTCGATCTTCGTGCGCTCGACCAACGCCCGCACGACGATCGTCGCCAGGTCGTCGCTCCGCACGTTGCGGAACCAGCCTCGATCAGCATGTGCGCGACCGACGGGGGTCCGCACGGCGTCAACAATTACGGCACGTTTCATGATGCGTCTTCTCGTTAGGCGAGACGTGAATGCTCAGTCGTAGAATTTTTTGCCGGTGCGGGCCATCTCACGGAGCATGCTCGTGGGCTCGAAGCGCGGACCCAGCGGCAGCCAGGGTTGTAATCGCTCGACGATTTTCGCCGCGCCGATCGTGTCGGCCCAGAACAACAGGCCCCCCTTGAACGGAGGAAAGCCGATGCCATAGATCAGCCCCAGGTCGACGTCGCGCGCGTCGCGGACTTTGCGCTCCTCAAGGATCCGCGTGGCCTCGCACAGCATCGGCAGGAAGAGTCGATCGACGATTTGTTTCTCGCTTAGCTTGGGGCCACCGCGCAGATACGGTTGCAGCAGGGGCAACAGATCCGGATCGCTCGCGCCACGCTGTTTGTCCTTTTTTCCGCCGCCGTACTTGAAGAACCCGGCCCCCGATTTTTGCCCTTTGCGACCTGCTTGCACGAGCGCGGCGAGCATCGGCGACTCGACGATCCGCTCCGGAAAAGCCTCGTGCATCACATGGCCGGCAAACAGGGCCGTGTCCAAGCCGACCACATCAAAGAGCGTGATGGGGCCCATCGGCATGCCAAAACTCTTGGACGCCTTTTCAACTTGTTCGATCGTTTGCCCCTCGGCGAGCAACTCGAGCGCCTCGTTCATATACGGCAACAACAGTCGGTTGACCAAAAAGCCGGGACCGTCTTCGACCACGATCGGCGACTTGCCCAACGCTTTTGCGTAACCGACGGCCGTGGCGACCGTTTCGTCGCTCGTCCGCGCCCCGCGAATCACCTCGACCAGCGGCATTTGTCGCACGGGATTAAAAAAGTGAATCCCCACGAAACGCTCCGGGTGCTTCAAGCCCTCGGCCAGTCGGGTGATCGAAATGGCCGACGTATTGCTGGCCAGCAAGCAATCGTCGCGCAGCTGCGGTTCGAGCCGGGCATACAAGGCCTTTTTCACGTCGATGTTCTCGACGACCGCTTCGATCACCAAGTCGACCGAGGCGAACTCGCCATCGACGGTCGTCGCGCGGACGAGTGGCGCGAACTGGCTCATCCGCTTGACGTCGGGACCCTTGGTGGCCTTGTTATACGAGACCTCGTCGAGAATTTTCTGCACGCCGAGCGCCAATGAGCCCGGAGCGCTATCCGTGATCGTCACGCTTAGCTCGCGCCGCACGCTGGCCGCGGCGATCCCCGCGCCCATGATCCCCGCGCCGACCACGCCGACGCTGCGTATCGGCCGGGGCGTGACCCCATCGGCCACAATGCCCGGGTCCTTCTTGTTGCGGTCGCCGAGAAAAAAGACATTGATCAGCGAACGATTGATCGGCGACGCGAACAGATCGATGAACGAAGCCGCCTCGCGCTCGCCGGCCGTGGCGGCGTCGAGTTGCGACGTCTCAAGCAGCAGTTCCAATGCGGCGACTGGTGCCGGGTACTGTCCCTTGGTTTGCTGTTGAATGTATGCCGACGCAGTCGCGCCCAGAAACATGAGTTCGGTTTCCGACATGCCGATGGGTTGCGACCAACGCTGCCGGTCGGCGAGGTACTGGCGGCTCTGTTGCTCGGCGCGAATAAGTTGAATGGCGGCGGCATCGAGCATTTCGGAGGGGACGACCGTGCTGGCCAACCCCATCGCGACCGCCTCGCGTTGCGCAATGCTCTCGCCCGAGGTGATCATCTCGACAGCGTTGCCGAGGCCAACGATCCGGGGCAGGCGCACGGTCCCGCCCCAGCCGGGATACAGGCCGAGCTTCACTTCGGGCAGGCCGAATTGCAGCTTGGGGTTCGACCCCATCAGCCGGCGATCGCACCACAAGGCCCACTCCGCGCCGCCGCCGAGACACACACCGTCGATCGCCGCGACCGACACGAACGGCAACTCGGTCAGCCGCGCGAACAGTTTCCGCCCATGCTCGGCGAACGCGATCACCTCGCTCTTGGGGACATCGAATGACGCGACAAACTCGCGGATGTCGGCCCCCGCGATGAACATGCCGGGCTTGCCGGAGCGGATGACGAGGCCCGCCACGCCACCTCGCTTCACGAGCGTGCTCAGGTGAGACTCGAACTCGACGAGCACCGCGCGGGCGAGCACGTTGGCCCCTTTGCCGGGCAGATCGAAGGTCAGCACGGCGATGTCAGGCTCGGGAAACGACAGTGTCAGGGCACTCTCGGCACTCATGGCATGTTCCTGCGTAGATTGTCCTAGGGTGCGTTGGTTATAACACGAACCGGGCGTTTTCGTCAGCCGCGGTTCGACGACCACGCCCTGGGCGTCGAGCTGACGAACCGTTCAAAGCTGTAGCCATGATGACCGAAACCAACACTGTTTTACCGTCGAGTCGAGCTGCGTGGCCGCGCGTGCTGCTGCGCGGTACGGTCGTTGTGCTCGGTGCGCTGCTGACGCTGGCCTTCGTCGCGGCGGTGGTCGCGCGCTCCTGGCAACAAGAGCTGGCGGGGAGCGCCGAACCGCAGACCGTGGTGGTTCTGGCCATGGCGTTGATTCTGAGCGGAGTCTTCTGGCTCGTCGCGCTCCTTAAGGGCAAGCAGATCACCGAGCAAATCACGACCCGCGGCCTGGCGCTGATCGGCACGATCGCGGCGCTGCACTTCGTCGTCGCGGCCATCTCACGCACCGCGGGAGTCGTGCTGCAAGCGATGCTCGGCCCGTACGCGGTTTTTATCTCGGGCCTGGGCGATGAGGGAATTCCGTGTCTATTGACCGCCGTGCTCGTGGTGCTGCGGCCACGAGTGGGGGTCGTCGCCCTCATGAACCTCGCGGTCTTCCTGCTCATGGTCATCACGAGCGGAACCTTTGGTTTCAGCGCCGCGATTTTTATCAGCGTCAGCATTGCGCTCCATGAACTGATGTTGGCCCTGACCGGCGTGACCGTCGCAACGGGCTTGCCGAGCGGCCAGAACACTGCGCCCACGGCTAGCATGCTCCGCGTGGCGCTGGCATTGGGAGCGGCCAATGCAGCCACGCTGGGCATTCAATTTGTCGCGTATCGACTGCTGTACCGACTTTTTTTGCCCAACTGGTATGTGTTCGCCATCGTGATCGTCTCGGGCCTGATCTACGGTGGCTGTGGCGCGGCGCTCGGCACGTGCTTGGGTTACCGGCTGCGGAGAACCACGGCATGAGCGCCAAGCCCGCCGTGGTCGTCGAACAGTTCGGCTATCGCTTCGCCGGACGAGTCGAGCCGACCCTGAGCAACGTCCAGTTCGCGCTCGCCAAGGGTTCGTGGACACTCGTCGCCGGGCCCACCGGCTCGGGCAAGAGCACGTTGTTGCGGGCACTCGCCGGGATGATCCCTCTCCATGCGAGCGGCGAGATGCGCGGAAAGGTGCTGATCGACACTCACGACACCCGACACGAGTTGCCACCGGGACTCGTGGCGCTGCTGCTCCAAGCGGCCGACGATCAATGCTGCGCCACGACGGTCGAGGCCGAACTCGCCTTGGGGCTGGAGAACCTCAACCTCGGCGAGGCTGAAATCGCCCGGCGGATCGACGAGGCGCTCACGCAATTCGACCTGCAACCGCTACGACACCGGTCGACACGCACCCTCTCGGGCGGAGAAAAGCAGCGCGTGCTGCTGGCCGCGCTGCTGGCCATGCGACCCCGGCTGCTGTTGCTCGATGAACCGCTCAGCCAGCTCGATGCGCGAGGCGGCGCGGAATTGCTCAAGCGTCTGGCGACGCTCCGCGAGCAAGGGCTGACGATTGTGCTCTCCGAGCATCGCGTGGACGAAGTGCTCCCCTACGTCGATCAGGTCATCACGCTCGATGCCACGCGCGTGTCGGGCCCGGTTCGACGCGATGACTTGGTCATCCCCCCACGCATCGACATAGTGCCTCGCACCCTCAAGCCCCCCTTCGCCGAGTTGTTGCGGTTCGGTCCACAGTCGTTTCGTCACGAGCGACACGGCCCATTCGTGTGGCAAGACGTGCAATTCTCGCTGCGAGTGGGTGAGTGCGTAGCGCTCGTGGGGGTGAACGGGGCGGGCAAGAGCACGCTGCTCGCGTCCTTGGCCGAGCTCGCCCGGCAGCAGTTTGATGCCCCCGACCGGCTCGGCGCGGGGCTCATGCTGCAAAACCCCGACTTGATGTTGTTTGCGTCGAGTGTCGAGCGCGAACTGGCGTTTGCGCCGCAGTTGCTCGCATGTCCGTCGGAAGAAGTCGAGCGCCGCGTGCGTCAGGCCGCGATGCAGTTCGACGTCGCCGACTTCCTCGACGAGCCGCCGCAATCGCTCAGTCAGGGGCAGCGACTGCGCGTGGCGCTGGCGGCCATCTGGACCGCGAGACCCGCCCTGCTGCTGCTCGATGAGCCCACGACCGGACAAGATGCCGCACAGGTCGAGCGACTACTCGGGATGGTGACCGAATCGCTCGCCGACCGCGGGTCAGGACCGTCGTCGGTTGTGTTCGCCACGCACGACGTGCGACTTGTGCGGCGCTACGCCGACCGCGTGCTGATTTTGGGTCACGGTCGGCTGCTGGCCTACGTCACGCCCGCCGAGTTGCTAGCGCGAGACGACCTTCTGCAAGCCGCCGGCCTCACATCGGCCAGCGAGCTGCGCGGAGGCGCGAGCGAGATTGCTCGCGATGGGCGGCCCAGGCTCGAACGTTGCGACCCGCGAGCAAAGTTGACCTGGCTCGCGGTGATCTCGCTCCTTTGCGTGGTGGTCGACTCGCTCGCGGCGCTCGGCGTTCTGTGCGTGCTCGCGGCGGTGCCGCTGCTTGCCTTGCGCTGGTCGCGACGCGGACTCGCTGCGCTCGTTGGGGGTGTGCTGCTCGTGAGCTGGTCGACGATGCTCTCGCAAGGGATGTTCTACTCCCTCGAACCGCGAACGGCCCTGATCGACCTAGCCATCCCGTTCACGGACCAATCGCTGCGCGTGTATTACGAGGGGCTGCTGTACGGCGCGGTGCAGTCGCTGCGGTTCTTGGCGGGCTTGTTGGCCTCGCTGGGTGTGTGTCTCTCGACGAGCCCGCAACGCCTGCTCGCCGCGCTGAGTGCGCTGCGCGTGCCGGCCGCCATTTCGTTTGTGACCAGCGCCGCCTTGAACTTTCTGCCCGAGGCGCTCGACGCGGTCTTATCGATCGGTCGGGCTCGACGACTCCGCCGGCCTCGATCCGCGGCGCGTGGGTGGACACCGCTCCTCGACGCACCGGCGATGCTCGTGCCATTGCTGGCCTTGGCCTTGCGACGGAGTGAGAATCTGGCCATTGCGCTGACCATCCGCGGCTTTCGCAACGGCGCGCGGCGCTCGTTCTACCCACGTCTGACGATGTCGCCGGGGGAATCGCTGGGCGTGATCTTGTTGCTACTGGGAGGCATCGTCGTTGCGGCGCTCAAAGCCGTGTACTGGCTCGCCTTGGCCAAGCAGCTTGAGTGGCCGTGGAGCGCGTGGCTGCGCGAGGCCATCGCCCATTGGCTATAACGCCCCGCGACGTTCGTCTACTTGCCGCGGGCCGCTTGGCGTTGCCACCACGTTCGCCAGCGGGCGATCTGTTCGTCGCTGCTGAGTTGCTGGCGATCGGTGTTCGATACCGGCCCCGAGGCGGTTAGTTTCGGCAACTGTTCGAGCGCCAAGTGCGACACCCCTTCGCCGCGACCGAGGAGTCCGATCAGCGTGGGTACAAACATCGGGTCGCCGAGCGTGCCGATCACCATGACCGCGCTGCGAGCCACCTTGGGGTCGAGATCGTTGGCTAGCCGCTCCAAAGCCGGCGGGCCTTGCTCGTGTGCGCGGCGCGTGAGCACCGTCGCCGCTTCGAGCCGGACGAACTTGTCGCTCGCGCTCAGTAACGGTAGCAGCGGCGCGGCGTCGCTCAGCGCCGGGTTGTCGCCCAGCGCGCGCACCGCGCTCTGAGCCAGTTTGACGTTGGGGTCCTCGATGAGCGGCAACAGCAGCTCGACATGCGCGCGTCGCGGATGGGCCGACAGGTACTCGACCGCCCCCTGACGGACCTCGGGCGACACGTGGCTCGTGCCGGCACAGGCGAGCCGATCGGCCGAGGGGTCGTCGCTGGTTCGCATCGCCGCCAAGGCCGCGCGCCACACGAGCGCGTCGCTGTCCAGTTCCACCAGTTGAGCAAGCCGATAGAGGACGAGCGGCCGGAGCGGCTGGTCGCGACTGAGGCTGCTGAGCCGTTCCGCCGCGCGGCGTCGCTGACGCACGTCGTTCGACCGCAACTCGTCGAGCACGGCAAATTCGTTCTCCAGTTGCGGCAATAGCTCGGTCAACAGCGCTTCATCGGGCGGCATGCCCTGCTGCGCCAACCAAGCCTCCAGCGCATCCACCGCCGCGCCACGCTGGGGTATCAGTTTTTGTGCGATGGCTTGACGCTGCTCGTTGGACCGCGACGCAGTCCATTGCTTGAACCACTCGACCATTTCGTCGGTCGTCTTGCCCTGCGAGGTCTCGTTGCCGCTGGGCGAGGCGCGGTTGGCCGTCGAGCGTGCTGGGAATTGCTCGGTCCAGCGGCGTTGCAGGTCGTTCCAGGCCGCTGTGCGGCGATCGGCGGGCAAGTCGAGCGCGTACTCGGCCGCCGGGGGCCAGCGTTCCATCAGCGCCTCGCGGGCCGCCTTGCGCGTGAGGTAGCCGGAACCCTTGAGCGCGGCGAGCAACACGGGCCCCGACAGCTCGAGTGGCCATTGGGCGACGGTGGCCACGACGCGGCGTTGGACCTCGGCGCTGTTGTCGCTCAGGAACTTCTCGGCGAGTTGCCGCGACTCGGGATCGGTCCGCGTCAGGAGTGACTCGACCACCGCGGCGCGGACGCGCCACGATTTGTCCTGAGCGAGCTGCGTGAGTGCGTCGGAGTCGCCGGCCCGAGCCAGGGCGCTCACCGCCGCGGCGCGGATCACTTCGCCGTCGTGTTTCAGCAGCGGCTTGAGCAGCCGGCGCGCCTCGTCGTCTCCCATCTGACCGAGGGCCTCGATCGCCGCGAGCCGCACGGTCAGATCATGATCGGGCAACGCCTGTTGCAGGGCCAAGTGGGTGTCGGGCAAATGTTGGTGGACGAGCATTTTGAGCGCCGCCGCGCGCACACTCGCGTCGGCGTCGCCACGCAGATCGCGGATGGGTTGCGGCACGGCGCGTCGCGCGCCGCGCGCCCAATGCTCGACGACCGCTAATCGCACGCGCTGCGATTCGTGCCGCGCCAGCTCAAGCAGTTGCGCGTCGCTCAGCGGCGACTCACGCAGCGACAGGGCGGCGACCAGTTCGGCGATGAGTTCGGCCACGGCGATCTCGGGCTGCTTGGTTTGTTGCGCAAGCAATTGTGAGAGCAGCGTGTTGACCTGCGGCGCGTCGAGGCCGGCCAGGGCGTCGAGTGCCGCGCGACGCAAAGGGATCGAGAGGTTGATCTCCGCCACCGCGGCGTGCAGTTGATCGAGGCCGGCGGGGTCGTCTCTCTGGGCGAGCACGATGGCCGCGTTTGTGGCGACGATGCTGGAGGCATGGGACAGCAACGAGTGGAAGTCGGGCGGCTGGGCCGCTGCCGCGAGCCGATCGACGGTCGTATTTTGCCAGCGCTCGCCGAGCGGGGCCGGGGCGTTGGGGGGCGTGATTTTCAGCCGCCAGTTGTCACGCCCCAGCGCGTCGAGCACTTCTGGCGGCACGTTGCTCTGGGCGATCTCGTTCGCCACCGCTTCGGTGACTTCAATCGGCTGTTGCTGACGCCAATCGGAAAGCGGCCGCCATTCAACGAGCGGACGGCAGCCGACGAGCATTGTCAGACCCAGCAGCGCTAGCGCCACGCCGACCGCAGGGCGCTCGAATGTGCGACGGCAGGCAAGTCCGTTTGCCATAAGTGCTCTCACGAACCCTCCGTGGTTCGGTCAGCTTTGAATATCGAAACCGGTACACTCACCCGATCGATTAGGTGCCAGCCACAACGGCGGGACGGGGCCGCGTATTGAGCCACGCGTCCATGCCGCTGGCCAACTGTAAAAACTTTTGCACTTGAGGATCGTCGATAAACTTTTCTTCAAAACCCAGTGCCGAGCCCTTGGGAAAGATCTGTTCGATGGTTTGCTGCAATTTGACGCCGGCGTCTTTCTCGGCGGCGGGCGAGGTGGCCGCGATCAGGCCCCCCTTGGCCGGGTTGGGAGCCAAGACCCCTTCCGGTGTTTTGGGGAGCGTGGTGCCGACGAGCGCCGTGCGGACCGCGGTTAAATACCAACGCACGTCGCCATTGGTGGGCTTCGATCGGGCGGGATCGCTGCAAAACTCGCCGATCGCTTTGAGCAACTCGCCGCTGTGCGTGATGACCTCGGACGACTTGCTCTGTGTGAGGGCACCTTTGTCGATCGAGCCAATGGCGTAGGCCGCCTCGCAACGCGCGTTGATCGACGCGGCCGAATCGCGTAGGAGCGCTACGGCCACTTCGACCACCTCGGGCTTGTTGGCTTCGCTTGCTCCGCGATCGGCCAGAATACCCAAGCACTGCACGCTCCGCTTGCGCAGCCAGGCGGGACCCGCCGCGCTGCTCCCTTCGGGCGATTTGGCGATGCCGAGTAGCGCCTGCACCGCCACCGGACGACCGTTGGTGGGAATCTCGGTCTCGCAATGACGCTGGATGCCGTCCAGCGCCGCGGAACGCAAATAGACCGGCTGCTTGGGGTCTTTGGCCACGTCGAGCAGTACGACGAGCGCTTCGGCCAGCGGCTGCGGAATCGGGTTCTCGCCGCGTTCTCGACGATCGAGACCGCCGACGATAATAAGGGCGTTGTAACGAGCCAGGGGATGATGCTTGTCGTTGAGCGCCACTTTCGCTGCCAACTCGAGCAGCTTGGCATTGAGTTTGTCGTGAAACTCGAGGTTGATCCCCGCCTTGTTGAAGCTGCTCTGGAGGAATTGCACCTTGAGCTCGATGCGACGCCGCGACAAGTTGTTGGCCGAGACTGCGAGGGGGGGCGGATTTGTTGTCGAAGGCTGACTGGGAACCCAATTCTCGGGCCATGTCAACTCAGCAATCTTGAGCTGAGCGAATTGATCGAAGGCCGTTTGATCGGTGGGGAGAATTTTGCCCGGGCTCTCCTCGCGACTAAAAATCTGCCGGACCTGGTTCAAGAGCTTTTGAACCCCTTTGGAATCGTTGCGCAAAGGGTGATCGATTTGCTCATAGACGACTGCGGGGGCGGGAGCTTGCGCCTCGACACGCGGGCTGAGCCCCGCCGAGAGCAAGAGCGTCGCCAACAACAGACGCCAGGCGAGAATTTTCACGTGCGGCATAGTGGCGAAAACCGGCCTAGATTCGGCCGGCTGAACGAGACGACGAGGAACCACGACCGCCGTGACGAGCCCACAGACGGCACACAAACACTTAGTGTACCTGTGGTTAGCTGCTACGGCAATGCAAATTCATCCGCTGCGATGCGCGACCGATTTGAAGCAATCGCCGACCCCCCGAGCCCGTTTGACAGGGGCCCAAGCACCGCTTTACGCTTACCTAAGCCTTCTTTGGGCAACGCTTTCCGACACAGGCACCTTCCGGATCGAACGAGCTCACCCACCATGACGCTGCTCTATACCGACGCGCGATTTTTAGACCACGACACCGGTCAGCACCCGGAGCGTCCGGAGCGGTTGCGACAAATCACGGCCCAGCTCAAGCGGACGGGGCTCGACGCGCGCTGCCAACTCCCCAAGTGGGAGCGTGCTAGCAACGAGCGGCTGAAGCGTTGTCATACCGAACGCTACCTCGCCGAGGTGGCAAAGTTTGCGGAACAAGGGGGCGGTCGGATCGAGGCCGACACGGTGGTGAGTCGAGCGAGCGACGACGTGGCCCGGCTCGCGGCCGGCGCGGTGTGCGACGCCGTCGATCGAGTTGTGCGCGGCGAAGACACGCAGGCGCTGTGTCTGTTGCGGCCGCCGGGGCACCATGCCTTGCGCGACGCGGCGATGGGCTTCTGCCTGTTTAACAACGTGGCCATTGCAGCCCGCACGGCCACCGTCGAGCACAAACTCGACCGAGTGCTCGTGGTCGATTGGGACGTGCATCATGGCAACGGCACGCAAAACGCCTTCTGGGAAGATGGCCAAGTCGGTTTCTTCTCGATACACCGCTCGCCGTTTTATCCTGGCACGGGGAGCGAAGACGAGACCGGCTCGGGTCGCGGCTTGGGCATGATTCGCAACGAACGAGTCAAGTACGGCACGACACGCGCCGACTTTATCGCCCGATTTACGAAAGCGCTCGAAGACCTCGCCGCGCACGTCAAGCCGCAACTGGTCATCATCAGCGCGGGTTTCGATGCACATCGAGACGACCCGGTCGGCGATTTGGGCCTCGAAGTGGAAGACTTTGAAACGCTCACGCAGCGCGTGCTCGACGTCGCCGCGGTCCATGCCCGTGGGCGGGTGGTGAGCGTGCTCGAAGGGGGATACAACCCGGGCATATTGGCCGGTTGCGTCGAATTGCATCTCAAGACGATGCTTGCCAAGCAAGGCAAGTGAGTCGGCACTGCAATTGTCAGTTCGATGAGTTGCGGCGTAACATGGATCGGTAGACAACCGTGAGAATATCTTGCCCCGCGGAAGGTTCGATCATGATGACTCCCGAGCAGTCGCAAGCCCTGTTGGCCGACGTGGACGCTTACTGCCAGGAACTACGGCCCACCGAAGAACTGCACTATCTCGAACACCGATACAACCCCAACACGGTCGAGCTGGCCAAGAAACATCGCATTCTGGGCATGCCCTTGGCGGAGAAACACGGCGGTCGCGGCGCTGACGCCGTGACCTACAGTCGCGCGTTGGCGCGCATCGGCCGCGAAGGGACCGGGGTGCGGACGTTTTTTTCTGGCCATACGTCCATCGGACAATACCCGATCGACCGCTTCGGCAACGATGAGCAACGCGCGCGATATCTGCCGCGGAGTGTGCGCGGCGAGATCATCCTGGCGTTCGGACTCACCGAGCCCGACGCGGGGAGCAATCCGCTCGAGCTAACCAGCACGTATCGGCGTGACGGCGAGCATTACGTGCTCAACGGCGTCAAATACCTGATCAGCAACGGTTCGATTGCCGACGTGGTGGTCGCGTTCGCCTATCCCGAGGGTAAGTCGGGTGACGAGCGGCGGATGAGCGCGTTCATCGTCGAGACCGCCGGCGAGACGTTCGAGACCGAAGACCTGCCGGCCAAGTTGGGCATGTTCACCGCGAACACCGGCATGTTCCAAATGACCGAGCATCGCGTGCCGCTCAATAACCTGCTCGGCGACGAGGGGAACGGCTTTCGGATCGCGATGGGGACGTTGATCTCGGGCCGACTGAGTGTCGCCGCCGGCTGCGTGGGAGTGATTGAAGATTGTCTCTCCGAGGTGTTACGCTACGCGCAAGAGCGGCAGCAGCATGGCAAGCCGATCGGCAAGCACCAGTTGGTGCAGCAACACATTGCGCAGATCGAGTTGGCGCGGGCCACGGCCGACGCGATGGTCGAGCGGGCCGCGCACGCCAAGCAGGCGGCGGATGAAAACCGGGCCGACAAAAAACTCTTGGCCGAGGCCGATTTCCGCGTCGCCGAGGCCAAATACGTGGCCAGCAACGCCGCCTGGGACGCGGCCGATCGCGCCGTGCAAGTCTTCGGCGGACGGGGCTGGTCGAACCTCTATCGCGTCGGCCGACACCTCCAGGACGTGCGGGTGTGTCGCATCTATGAAGGGACCGACGAGATCATTCAGCTCAAGATCGCTGCCGCCCTGCTGGGCAAAGAGTTCGCCGCGTTCGGGTAGTCGACATGCTGTTTGTCGTTGATCGTTAGCCGCGACGCGCCGCGGAGCGCGTGACGATGGCAGGACGGTTTACGGCGCAACAGTTACGCGATCCGCTGCGCGTCGCGGCTATTGA
>CAZZBK010000078.1:0-28410 GCA_964652155.1 uncultured Planctomycetaceae bacterium
ATGTAAGGGTCGTTGAACACCTGCCACCAGTCGCGCAAGTCGGTTGTGCCGGCCTTGACCCGGGCGTCGGCGTTGTCGATCCACTCGGACGCGACCGCGGCGGCCGGTTTGGCGTAGTTGGGGCCCACCTTGAAGCGATTGCCGACGTACTGTCGCCAGGGGGTGCAACCGGTGAGCAGTGTGCCCGCCACGGCTGCTGAAAATCGGCGCCGCGACACCAACGCCCCCGAGCGAGCCGAGGGGCTGGCGTTCGTGTCGCTCGAGCCGGGATTTGGAGGGAGATTGGCCATCCGTTGCGCTCCGCGTTGTTGCCCACCGCAAAATACTTACGATCGTCAGAACCGGTTTGACCCGATCATTCGTCATATTCGGCAAACTTTGCCCTGCTTCGTAAGCTTTGTTCCGCTGAGTCGTGGATTTCCGCTGCTAGCGTCGCGTGACGGGCGACGTATGTTTAGGCACACTCGTACTTTGCTTCTAACCCTTCGGCGGAGTCCAAGCCATGAGCGTCCATTGTGACAGCGAATTGATCTTTCCCCCCTCAACTCGCTACACTGATGGGCTCAGTCCGCTAGCACCAGCCCCCGTACCCATGCCTACTACCGTCGGTGAGCCCGCTGCCGGCTCGCCGGCGAGCTTGCGAAAGGAAGTTTCTCTGATGAGCGATGTCGCCAAACTGAAGATTGGTGACCAAGAGGTCGAACTCCCCATGATCGTGGGGAGCGAAAACGAACGGGCCTTTGACGTCACGACGCTTCGCGCCAAGACCGGCTGCATTACGCTCGACGAGGGCTACGGCAACACGGGCGCGTGCACCAGCGCGATCACGTTCATCGACGGCGACCAGGGGATCCTCCGCTACCGCGGCTACCCCATCGAGGTGCTCGCTGAAAAATGCGATTTCGTCGAGATCAGCTACCTGCTCATCTACGGCGAGCTCCCCAACCAGGCTCAGCTCGAAGAGTTCCGCAGTCATTTGCGCATGCACACCATGCTGCATGAAGACATGCGGTTGTTCTATAACGGCTTTCCGCGCGATGCGCACCCGATGGCGATCCTCTCGTCGGTCGTCGGCGCGATGTCGACCTTTTATCAGGACTCGCTCGATCCGGACGATCCGCGGCAGGTCGAGATATCGATTCACCGTCTGATGGCCAAGCTGCCGACGATTGCGGCCATGAGCTACAAGAAGTCGATCGGCCAGCCGTTCGTTTATCCGGTGAACGCCCTCGACTACTGCGCCAATTTCTTGCGAATGATGTTCGCCGTGCCGGCCGAGGAGTATCAGGTCGACCCCGACTTCGTCAACGCGCTCAATCTATTGCTGATCGTGCATGCCGACCACGAACAGAATTGCAGCACCTCGACGGTGCGCATGGTGGGTTCGAGCGACGCGAACTTGTTCGCCTCGATCTCGGCCGGCATTTGTGCCCTGTGGGGACCGCTGCACGGCGGCGCCAACCAGGCCTGCGTCGAAATGCTCGAGCAGATTCGCGCCGACGGCGGCGACGTCAAGAAGTACGTCAACATGGCCAAGGACAAGAACAGCAAGTTCCGCCTGATGGGCTTCGGCCATCGCGTGTACAAAAACTACGACCCGCGCGCCGCGATCATCAAGAAGGCCTGCGATCGTATTCTCGGCAAGCTGCACATCAAGGACCCGATCTTCGACATCGCCCAAGAACTCGAACAAGCCGCGCTCAACGACCCGTACTTCATCGAGCGCAAGCTCTACCCGAATGTCGATTTTTACTCAGGGGTCATTTATCGGGCGATGGGTTTGCCGGTGCAGATGTTCACGGTGCTCTTCGCCATTGGCCGGCTGCCGGGCTGGATTGCCCATTGGAACGAGATGCACCACTCGAAGTCGAAGAAGATTTGCCGGCCCCGACAGGTCTACACCGGTGCTCCGCTCCGCGACTTCGTGCCGATCGCGCAGCGCGGATAGAGCGGCCAATCGCTTCGCTATTTCTCTCGATACACGACCACGGGCCCCAGCAGGCCGCCGGTTCCCAGTTCGTTGAAGAACGTCCGCGTGCAGAGGATCGCGATCTGCTGTGGCCCCTTGGGGTGCAGTGCCGCGGTGATGTCGAATGACACCGGCTGGCAATAGCCGTTGAATTCATCGAGCGTTTCCTGCTTGGGGCTCTCGTAGCGGATGTGCTGGCCGTTGACAAAGATCTTGGCGCTCCCGTCGGTGCTGCCGAGCCACAGGTACACCTTCTTGGCTTTGGCCGTGGCGGGCGTGGGGGGCAGCGTCACTTGAGTCCGGTACCACATCGATTTGAACCAGGCGTGATATCCGATCGACGACCAGGTGTCGACGCACACGTCGGTCGTGCGCCAGTCGCGGTCGTCGAAGTCGCTGTTGGCCCAGCCCTGACGCTCGCCGCTCTTGTCCGGGTCGGAATGAAAGCGAAACGTGCGCAACGGTTGGGTCGTCAGAATGATTGCGTCCTTGGCAATGCGTGACGCGTCGTTGTAGGTCTGCTGATAGAATTGCGAAAAGTAACTGTAGTTGACTGTCGTCGGCCGCCAGGGAACGCGCGTGAAGGCGTACTGATCGGCGTATTTCTCTCCCAGATAGTTGACCCGCAGCCGCCAGTAATCGGCGTCGCGCGCCAAATTCACAAACCGTCCCTCGGCCTGATCGCGACGCAGTTTCATGAACAGCTCGAACAGCTCGAGCGAGTCGTCGGCCATGCGGACGCGTTGCAACTCGACGCTCGACTGCGCCGCCGCGAGCGCCTCGTTGAGCAAACCACGCGCCTGGGCAAGCCGCTCTGGAGTCCAACGCCCCAGGTAGCCAAAACCGCAGCCCGAGTAGTCGGCCGTTTTCGTCCAGACATCGTCGATGAAGGTCCAGTAACGGGCCATCGCTTGCGCGGCGCGGCCATAGAACTTCTGGTGCAATTCGTCGATGACGTCCGACGGCTTGAGCTGCGGATTCCAGGCCAGCCGACATCCCAAGTAGAGCGCGTGCAGCGAGGTCTCGAAATTGGGCATCGTCTCGGGCTGCCAAAACTGGCACCCGTTGGCGAGCACGATCGGCGCGTCGACGCCCCATTTGACGATCATCGGATTGGGTGCCACCGGCTCGGCCAGAAACCAGCCGTAAAAATACACGCTCGTCTGCTTTGATGCCTTGCCCCAGCCTTCGACCAACGCGCGAAATTGCTTGTTGTCCGGCACCGCGTCGTCGGTCATCGGGTGCGCGCGGCTGTAGGTGATCGGAGCCAACTGCGGCACGATATTCGGATGCACCCGCTCACGAACCGGCGGCCGAGTCGTCGGGCCGTAGGCCAACACGCCAAAGAGCACGTCGGGATACTTTTTCGTCACCCGATCCGCGACTCGATTGCAGAGCACCAGCAGCCGGTCGGTCAGCGACACGCTTTGCGACGTCGTGTCGAAATCCCCCGCGTCGATCGCTTTGTCCTGCGCCGACTCGTCAAAGTCGATGCCGTCATCGGGCGAGAGGGTGATCGACGGCTGATACGACTTGTCGAGGCTGGCGATGATGTTGTCGGCCATTGCGTCGGCCACGGCCGGGATGCTCCACTTGAGCCGCCGCGGATGCGGTTTGCCACCGACCTCGCCGACCCACTCGGGATGTTCCTTGCGCTGCTCGGGGGTGATCCAGCCTTCGAGCCCGTGCCCGGCGCTGAGCAGTAGGCCGCCATGTCGGTTGCGGCGGCGGTAGGCGTCGTCGCAATACCAGATGCCGCGATAGATGGTGCCCGGCTTCGAGGCGATATCGACCTCGTCGAGCGCGATGGTGGTGAGTTGCGGGATGACCTCGCCCAAGTCGCTGGGCATGTACCAGCGACAGCCCAGTCGATCGAGCAACTCGTAGATCGCGTAGCTGGTTGCCAGGTCCGACTCGCCGAACAGGCCGACAGTTTGGGCGGACACGACGTAGCGAAAGCCCTGCCGGAAGGGAGCGTGGGCGTTGACCGCGCCGAACTTCTCGGCCGCAAGCGAGCCGATCAGGATCGAGACCGGTTTCGCGTTGGGGGCGGGTTGCGCGGTGACAATGGGGACCGCCGCGCCGCCGATCTTCTCCAAGTACAGCGCCAAGTCCTTGACCGATTCGCGCAGCCGCTGGCGTTGTTTCTCGGCCTCGGTCTCCTGCGGAGTGAGTGGCTTGCCCGGCTTGAGGTTGTCGGTCATCACGTCCACCGCGACGACAATCTGCGCGCGAGCTTGTCCACGCTCGACCAACACGACCGGCGCAGCCGAGGCGCTTGCCGCGCACAATAACCCAAGCAGAACCGACCCAAGTGCGTATTTCATCGTGTGCTTTAACCTTGGCAGGGGAGGGGGGGACATCGACATTGTGGGCACGCTCGAAGGGCAATGCCAGTATTTATAGAATCTGGGGCGATGACTCGTCTCCACTTGTCACGACCTCATTTTCTCGAAAATACCTTGGCCGTCGGCTGGAACGGCACGTCCGCGTCGAGCGGATAGATCGGCCGACGACAGACACGGTGGCCGAGCGTGGGCAAATTGGCGCTCGTCGAGCCGGCCGCGTCGACGTTGATCAACTCGGTGCACCAATCGGCGTACATGTGCTGCTGACAATGCGGCGATTTGACCACGACCAACGCGAAGTCGCGCGGGTCTTGTCCGTGCGCATAGAACAATGACCGATCGAACAAATGCACCGGCCGACTCGTCACCACCAGCGTGATCGAGCCCGATTGGAGCACGGCCGTGGGGCCGCTGAACCACGGCTGATGAAACGACTCGCTGCAGAAATGCCCGTCGCTCAATAGCCGGACGGTCGCGGTGATCGGCAGCGGCTTAAAGCGGCGCGGGTCGAGTTGCCCGCCGACGGTGAGCGAAACCTCTGCGCCAACTCCGGACGAGAACGCGGCCTCGACGGCTCGGGCATCGACGATGGGCACCAGCGCCCGGCCCTGATACTGCGTGGCGATCAGCTCGCGCAGAATGACATTACTGTCGCCGGACGCCCCCGAGCTGGTTGCGTCGGCCGCGTCGACCAGCGCGACGGTCCCGCCCAGCGAGGCGGCCCGTTTGACGCTCTCGGCCACGCTGGTGAGCTGGGCTTGCATGCGCGAGCGGTCGGGCCAAAAGGCCTCGGCCAAGCGGATCGCCTCGCGCTCGGCCCGCTCGACGTCGCCATCGGTGGTCACGACACTGTAGCTGCGCAGCTCGGGCACGTCGGTGAAAGGGTTGCCGATGAAATAGCCGGCCGACAATCCTCCCGGCGAGTTCTCGATCTGTTGGGCCTGCTGGATCCGTTGGCCGAAAATGCCGCGGGCGGTGATAAGCTCGTCGCCGCGCACCAGCGCGGGGATCTCGACCTTGGCCGTGACGGGTCGAATCGATTTGTCGAGCATCCTGAGCAGCAGCCGGGCGGCTCGCGCGCCGGTCTCAAAGAAGTCAACATGCGGATAGGTGTGATAGATCACGCTGGCGTCGGCGTGCGCGAGCATGCGATCGGTCAATATGCCGTGCAGGTCATACGAGACGACGAGCGGAATGTGCTCGCCGAGTATTTTGCGTGCCTCGGCCAGCAAGTACCCTTCGGGATCGAATTCGTTTTCGGCCGCCATGGCGCCGTGGAGCGCGAAGTACGCGGCGTCGACGGGTCCGGCGGCGCGCACAGCGGCGAGAAATTCGCGCGCCAAGCGATTAAAGTCGGCGGCGGGAATCGTCCCTCCCGAGGTAATGCCCCGCGCGCTAAAGCTGGGGACGATCGACACGCTGGGCCGCTGCTGGAAGACGTCGAGCGCACCCGAGACTTCGCTGCCAATGCCTTGATGGTAGTTCAGCATGGCGGGGCCGACATGGACGAAGAAGTCTTCGTAGCGTGTCGGAGCTGGATTGAACGAGCAGATTTCGTGAATGCATTCGGCGATCAGAATGCGGGGCGCGTGGGTCATGGCGGGTGTGTTTTTGGCCTGTGGAGAGATCGCTACGGCGAGGCATCATTGTCGGCCCGCGGCGTAGGCGAATCAACCACCATCTTCCACGCGGTCGGCGCGTTGCGGTGGCTTGTTTTCGCGCCCCAAAATAACTACACTGCGCGACGCTCTTTTTTGCTCGTCGATCCGCCGCTGGAACGCGGCTGGCCAGGCCTTTTTTCTCATCCGGAGAGATTATGTCGCACGTCAATAACTTTCCCAAGCTGCACAACGCCGCCTGGCCCGGGGTGGTGGGCAAAGGGTCCCCCGACGCGGAGCCGTTTATCGACCTCGACACGATGCTCGATCATACGGCCAATGCCTGTGTTGACGGCGTCAAGTTCGACGGCATCGATTTGTTCTTGTTCGCGCCGCATGTCGATATCGACAGCACGGACGACGATTTGAAGAAGCTCGCCGACAAAGTTGCGAAGCGCAATCTCGTCATCGGCTCGATTGTCGCCCCGGTCTGGCCGCCCACGGGGGGCGGTTCGGCGATGGGCAATGAGACCGAGCGGAAGAATTTCGTGCTGCAAGTGCGCAAGGCGTGCCGCATCGGCACCCAACTGCGCAAGTTGGGCATTCGCAACTACGGCATCGTGCGGATCGACGCGGCCTGCTCGCCGCACGACTGGCTGGCCGACCCCGAGGGGAACCAGAAAAAAATCGCCGCCACGTTTCGCGAGGCCGCGGCGGTCGCCGCCGATCATGGTGAGCGGCTCGCAGCCGAGGGAGAAATCTGCTGGGGCGGCATGCACTCCTGGCGACGCATGGTCCAGTTGCTCGAAATGACCGACCGACCCGGCGTCGTCGGTTTTCAGGCCGACATGGCCCACACGCTGCTCTACACGCTCGGCTACAACGCCCCCGAGGACCGCATTCTGCCCGAGCGGTTCGACTGGTCCGACGGAGCCGCGCTCGATCAGGCGCTCGTCACCCTGACCGCCGCGTTGCGGCCCTGGACCTATGATTTCCACGTCGCGCAGAACGACGCCACGGTCAAGGGGTCGGGCTCGCACGATAAGACCGGCCGGCATTGTTTACCGAACGATCCCAACGGCAAATTGAAAATCGCGCACCACGCGGGCTTCTGGATGCGCGACAGTTACGGCAGCGTGTTGCAAAAGTATCGGCACATCTGCTGGGACGGCTGCATGTTCCCCAACGATGTGATGAGCAAGCCGCAGACCTGGAACGACATCCTCGCCGCACTGATCGCCGTGCGGGACGAGCATGGCTGGAAGGAGTAAAGCCGAAAGCGAAAAGCGGAACGAGACGGAGCAATGCCATGCGAATGGTTGGTTTGCGAGACCGTACGAAGCAATTTGCGTTGCGAGTGATTCGCCTGTTTTCGAGTCTTCCCAAGACCACGGTTGCCCAGGTAATCGGTAAGCAGGTGCTACGTTCCGGTACGAGTGTCGCCGCAAATTATCGTGAGGCAAGTCGTGCGAGGAGCAGCCCAGAATTCATCGCGAAATTGGGAATCGTGGAACAGGAGTTAGACGAGACGCAACTGTGGTTTGAACTTCTTCTTGAATCTGAAATTGTGGCAAGCAACAAGCTGTCATCACTGCAGGCCGAGGCGGATGAACTATTGAAGATCGTCGTCGCTTCGATTAAACGCAGCCGAAATTACTCGGAGATTGGCAGGGTATAAGTTTTTTCCGCTTTCCGCTTTCAACTTTCCGCTTTTCACCATCACGAAAGACTTTCGCATGTCTCAAAAAAAACCGCTCCGCATCGGCATGATCGGCTACGGCTTCATGGGCCGAACCCATTCGAACGCCTATAGCCAGGTCGGCCACTTCTTTGACACTCCCTACCAACCCGTGCTCCAGGCCGTGTGCGCCCGCGATGCCGAAAAGGTCAAAGCCTTCGCCGAAAAATGGGGCTACGCGTCGACCGAGACCGACTGGCGTAAGCTGATCGAACGCCCGGATATTGACGCAGTCGACATTTGCACGCCCAACAACTTGCACAAAGAGATCGCCATCGCGGCGGCCAAGGCCGGCAAGATGATCCTGTGCGAGAAGCCACTGGCCATGAACGTGGCCGAGGGAGAGGCGATGTGCCAGGCGGTCGAGAAGGCCGGCGTGCCGAACATTGTCTGGTACAACTATCGTCGCGTGCCGGCCGTCACGTATGCCAAAAAGCTCATCGACGAAGGCCGGCTCGGGCGAATCTTTCACTATCGCGCGTTGTTCCTGCAAGACTGGACGATCTCGGCCGACTTGCCGCAAGGGGGCGCGGCTCTGTGGCGGCTCGACGCCGCCGCGGCCGGCAGCGGCGTCACCGGCGACCTGCTCGCCCATTGCATCGACACGGCGTTGTGGCTCAACGGCGGCATTCAGGACGTCTCGGCCATGACGGAAACGTTCGTCAAGGAACGGAAGCACAACCTGACGGGCAAAGTCGAGAAGGTCGGCATCGACGACGCCTGTGCGTTCTTGGCGCGGTTCAAGAACGGCTCGCTCGCCACGTTCGAGTCGACCCGTTATGCCCGCGGTCACAAGGCGCTCTACACGCTCGAGATCAACGGCGAGAAGGCGTCGATTCGCTGGGACCTGCACGACCTGCATCGGTTGCAGTGGTTCGATCATCGGACCGAGGGCCCACTGCGTGCCTGGAGCAGCATCCACGTGACCGACGGCGATCATCCGTACATGGGCCAGTGGTGGGTGCCCGGCTTGCAGATCGGCTACGAGCACACGTTCATTCATCAGGTGGCCGACTTTTTGGAAGGGCTCGGCAAGGGCATGCCGACGGGCCCCACGTTCCGCGACGCGCTCGAGACGCAAAAAGTTTGCGATGCCGTTTTGGCCAGCGCCCAGAGTCGGCAGTGGGTCGACGTCGGCTAATCGCGCCACGGACGAAAGCCGGTCCAATCGCAACGGTCGTGCGGTGCCCGTGTGTGTCGCACGACCGTTTTATTTTCTCAAGTTGGCCGTGTCGAGCCGCCAGTTCTACCGCTTGCAACGATGGTAGTTGCGGGCCTGGGGCGCATTGTACGACGAGTGCCGCGCTCGCCGATTAACACTCGTGGCGGGACGGAACCGCCTGGTGTTGTGACACGGTTTGGATAAGGAACGGAAGCCATGTTGGGCTGGCGTATTTTCGGAGTTGGGCTGTCTCGGCGACAACTGACGCAAAAAGGGGTTGAACTCGCCGAAGCGATCCGCACGCCGGTCCGAGAGCTATCCGAGCGCGCTTCACGGATGCAGCGCGCCGAAGGCCGGGGGTATATTCGCGCCAAGACCACGCCGATCTTGGCCGCGCAATTGAGTCTGCTCGCTCGGCAGGGGGAGTTCTCGGCCCGAGAGTTGTCGCTCTTGGCCGACGATGTTGCCGAGCGAGTGGTGCGATTGGTGTTGGATGACGTGACCCGCGCCAAGCCGCGCGCCGCCTATCGCCGCGCGGCGTAATTCCAAAGCGGAAAGCCGAACACGCAAAGCGGGTAACGATGCCCCGCTTTCCGCTTTCACGGCTCCGCTTTTGCTCGTCTACTTCTTCTCTTCCTTGGCGCGCTCGATCAGGCCGAACAAGTGGCCGCCGTGCGGATTGTCGCCACTACTACTCCAGAAGCCGGCGTAGTGATCGCGATAAATCAGCACCCGCGACGTGAACTTGCCGAAGCCCGGGACCTGCGTGTCGGTCAAGGTAATGACCGGTGTGTCGCCCGACCACTTTACTTCCAGCGGCATGGGAATCGTGGCGTCGTGGGTGCCGTACTGAATACGGACCTGAAAGAGCCACATGTCATCCTTCAGTTTACTCACTTTAGAGATCGTGTATTTTTCCTGCTTCAGGTTCTTCACATCCTTGGTCGACGTGAAGTAGCCGACGAGCACGCAGCCACTCATGGTCGCTTCAAATTGTTTTTCGAGCGCGGCGCGGTCCAGAGGCTTGGCAGGTTCTTGGGCCACGGCACTCAGCGTAAGTCCGGTGAGAATAACGAACGAGGCAAGGGAACGCAGGAGCATGATGATGGTCTCGGCAAGGTGGGATGAACTTGGCGTTGGGCGACACGCGGGTCGCGCCTCGTGATTATACGCCGTTCGACGCGGCTTGGCGACGTTTCTCTCTTTACTCAATTGACCGACGGCTGCTAGGCTGCTGGCGCTGTATTCGCGGATCACACGGAGGGATTCATCATGCGCGGTCAACCCGGCTGGTTGGCGCTGGCTTCATTCGGACTCATGCTGAGCGTCGGTTGCAATCCGGCGAGCGACAAACCCCAGGCAGCGCCGTCGAGCAACGCTTCCCCGCCGAGCGTCGAGGCGATCCCTGCCCCGCCGTCCCCCGTCGCGGCGCCGGTCCAGGCCCCCAAAGCGGAGAGCAAGCCTGTCCCCGCGCCCCAGCCGGCTGCGCCCGCCAAGACCGAAGGCCCGAAACTGCTGCCGCCGCAAACCTCATCTGTCCCGACCTCTGAGCCCGCGGAAACCAAGACCGTGAACACGCCCGTCTCCTCGCCTGCACCCAACGATATCGCGTACCTGCGCAACGTGCCGCTGATCCGTCGTCAGGTGCTGTTTGGCAATCCCGAGAAGGCAGCCGTCCGCACGAGCCCCGACGGCAAGCAGATCAGTTACCTCGCGCCGGTCGACAACGTGATGAACGTGTGGGTCGGGCCAATCGACAACCCGGCCGCGGCCAAGCCGGTGACCAAAGACACCAAGCGAGGCATCCGCAGCTATTTCTGGTCGTACACCAACGAGCACATCCTGTATGTGCAAGACGAGGGCGGGGACGAAAACTGGCACGTGTACGCCGTGCAGGTCTCGTCGCAATCGGTCAAAGACCTCACGCCCTATAAAGACGTCGCCGCGCAAATCGAGGGGGTCTCGCATCGCGTCCCCGGCGAACTCCTTGTCGGGCTCAACGATCGCGACCCGCAGGTGCATGACCTGTATCGGGTCAACATCGCCACGGGCGAACGCAAGCTCGTCGAGAAAAACGAGCAGGGGTTCATGGGCTACACGACCGACGAAGACCTGCGGGTGCGATTTGCCTCGCGGTACAGTCCCTCCGGCGGGCGAGAAATTCTCCAACCCGACGGTAACGGCGGCTGGAAACCGTTCCTGACCATCCCCAGCGAGGACGATCTGACCACGTCGACCGCCGGGTTCGACAAGACCGGCGATGTCGTGTACCTGATCGATAGCCGCGGCCGGAACACCGGTGCCCTCAAATCGCTCAACTTGAAAACGAACGAGGAGAAGTTGATCGCGGCCCACGACAAGAGCGACCTGGGGGGCGTGCTCGCGCATCCGACCGAGAACACGATCGAGGCCGTGGCGTTTAACTATCTGCGTGAAGAGTGGCAGGTCATCGACCCGATCATTAAGCCCGACCTGGATTATCTCAAGACCGTGAGCCGCGGCGACTTGCAAGTTGCCAGCCGCACGCTCGACGACCAGCTCTGGATCGTGGCCTACATGAGCGACGATGGGCCGGTGAAGTACTTTCGCTACGATCGCGGGGCCAAGAAAGCCACCTACCTGTTCAGCAATCGGAGCGACCTCGAAGGGCTGCCGCTGGTGCGCATGCACCCGGTGGTCATCAAGGCCCGCGATGGTCTCGACCTGGTTAGCTATTTGTCGCTTCCGCAGGGGACGGACGCCGCGAAGGAAGGGCAACCCAGCGAACCGTTGCCGCTCGTGCTCGACGTGCACGGCGGTCCGTGGGCCCGCGACGACTGGGGTTACAACCCGTTGCATCAGATGCTCGCCAATCGTGGTTACGCCGTGCTGAGCGTGAACTTTCGCGGCTCGACCGGCTTCGGCAAGCAGTTTATCAACGCTGGCAACAAAGAGTGGGCGGGCAAAATGCACACCGACTTGCTCGACGCCGTGCAGTGGTCGATCGACCAGAAGATTGCTGACCCGAAACGCATTGCGATTATGGGGGGCAGCTACGGCGGCTACGCGACCTTGGTCGGTTTGACGTTCACGCCCGACGTGTTTGCCTGCGGCGTCGATATTGTTGGCCCCTCGAATATCATTACGCTGCTCAACACGATTCCGCCCTATTGGGCCCCGGCCATCCAGTTGTTCAAGGATCGCGTCGGCGATCATACGACGAGCGAGGGGCAAAAGTTTCTCAACGAGCGTTCGCCGCTGCAATACGTCGACAAGATCACGCGGCCGTTGCTCATCGCGCAAGGGGCCAACGACCCGCGCGTGAAACAGTCGGAATCGGATCAGATCGTCAAGGCCATGCAGGACAAGAAGATTCCGGTGACGTATGTGCTCTATCCGGACGAGGGACACGGCTTCGCGCGGCCCGACAATCGGCTGTCGTTCAATGCCGTGACCGAGGCGTTCCTATCGCAGCACTTGGGTGGCCGATACGAGCCGATCGGCAACGACTTCAAGAAGTCGACCATCACGATTAGGGCCGGGGCCGAGAGCCTGCCGGGAGCGACGGCGGCGCTGCAGAAATAGAGCGGCGTCGCCTTTCATTTCCCGTTAGCCGCGACGCGGCTAACGAGACCCATGCGGTGCGTATGATGACTACGCCATCAACTCGCTGACTACGCCATCAACTCGCTGAGCGGCGTGCCGAAGGGGAGTGCCTTGGCGGGCCGACCGGTGCGGCTGATGTAGTGCTTGTCGGCGTCGACGCCGAGGTGCCGGTAGATCGTGGCGAGCACGTCCTGCGGCTTCTTGGGATTGTCCTTGGGGAACGCGCCCTTGGCGTCGGATGAGCCGACCACGCGGCCACCCTTGATCGGGCCACCGGCGAGCGCGGCACTAAACACGTTCGGATAGTGATCGCGTCCGGCGTTGGCGTTAACGCGCGGCGTGCGACCGAACTCACCCCAGGCAACGACGAGCGTCGTGTCGAGCAGGCCCCGCTCTTCCAGATCTTGAATGAGCGCCGTGTAGGCCTGGTCCCAACGAGGCAAAAAGCCGCGCCGCAACGAGTCGAACCCGAGCACGTGCGTGTCCCACCACCGCAGATCGACCGTGACGAGTCGCACGCCCGCCTCAACCAAGCGCCGCGCGAGCAGCATCCGCTGGCTCCAGTTCGGTGCTCCGCAGCGATCAGCGGCACCCGGGTCGAACGCGGGCATCAGGCCATAGCGCTCGCGGGTCGCACTCGACTCATCATCGAGGTTGAACGCCTTCTGCGCCTTGGGCGAGCAGAGAATGTCAAGGGCTCGCTCGTTGAAGCGGTCCATGGCGGTCATGTGCCCGGCCGAGTCGATTTCGCGACGGAGGCGGTCGAAGCTGCTGAGCATTTTCTGCCGCTCACCCAAGCGTTCGAGCGTCAGCCCTTCGGCGAGCGCGAAGTTCGGCACGCTAAAGGGCCCCGGCGTCGCCGGATCGGCGATCGTCTCGAATGGCTTGTTCGCCACGCCCAAGTAGGCTGGCCCCGTGCCAGGCACCATCTTGGGAATCATCACGTAGGCGGGCAGCTCAGGGCTCTTCTTCTGCAACTGCTCGGCGACGATCGACCCGCAACTGGGGAAGATGTTTTCGTCGGGCGCGGGACCACTGTTGTAGCCCGTGAAGCAAATCTGGTCGCCGGTCGAGTGACCGGCGTCGTGATGGTGCAGGCTGCGCACGATCGACCACTTGTCCATGATCGACGCGGTCTTGGGGAGCATGTCGGTGAGTTGGATGCCCGGCACGGGCGTGCTCATCGTCCCGAACTCGCCACGGTACTCGGCCGGGGCGTCGGGCTTGGGGTCCCACATGTCGATGTGGCTCGGTCCGCCGCGCATCCAGAGGATAATGACCGTATTCTCGCGACGGCTGCCGGGAGCGGCTTGCGACTCGGCCCGCAGCAACTCGCTTAGCGTCAGGCCACCCATGCCAAGCATGCCGGCTTGCAAGAAGCTGCGACGCGACGGGGTAAACGAGCGCTGCAGATCAGTGCAGCCGAGTTTGGGATTCCACGCGGAGCGACTCATGTTTGCTAGCACCTGCAAGGCGGGGGAGGGCAGGGGGGAGGCGGGGCACCTTTGATACCTCTATTTATATCCACGTATCGTCATGCAAGTCAACGGAATCCAGCGTTTTGACGATTGGGCAAGCCTCACGGGTTTTGGGGCCGGGTTTTCCTCCAGGCCAGCAGAAATCCGACCCCCAGCAGGCCGTCGACCAGACCTGAGACCAACACCGGCAGGGGCAGGCGTTGCTGCGCAAACAAGACGATCGCGGCGGTGAAGAACGAAAACTTTTCGACCACGCAGGCGAGCATCAACGGCCGATACCGTGGCGGATCGGTCGCGATGACCAAAAACGCGATTTGCCACGCGAGCCCCACGCCCAGGAACCCGTAATAGTATTCCGGATGCGTGATCGCCGGCGGGTAATCCTGCCCGATCGATGCCTCCATAAAAACCATCGGGCCGAGCACGAGCAGACCGTAACAGCCCGCGAGTCGGAAGAGCCAGCGAATCGATGGCATCGACATGGGGTAAAAAGTAGGCCGTAGACAGAGGACAGTCGGCAGTTAGATCATCAGTCGGTATTCAAGCATGATCGGTAACATAAATCCACCTCTCTTGACTGAAAACGTAGCTGCTGCAAAGGTGAGGACGAGGTAAGATAAAACGATGGTCAAGCGGCATTTGAAGACTCTGGCAAAGGTCCTGCAACGGGCTGCCGACGCGAATATCGAATTCTCTGACTTAGTTCATCTTTTAGAGCAGCTCGGATTCGAGTTTCGGGTCAGTGGCAGCCATCATGTGTTTTTCAAGCCGGGCGTCGAAGAACAACTGAATCTGCAACGAGAGGGTCACTTGGCCAAAGCCTATCAGGTGCGGCAGGTGAGAAACATCATCCTCCGATATAGCCTTGCTTAGGAATAACGACCGCATGCAAAAATACGAAATCATTATCTACTGGAGCGAAGAAGATCAATCGTTCGTGGCTGATGTGCCCGAGTTGCCCGGGTGCATGGCTCATGGCCAATCACCGCAACTCGCGTTACAAAACGTCGAAGAGGCCATGCAACTCTGGATCGCGACGACAAAAGAACGTGGACTGCCTGTGCCCGAACCGAAGAAGCGACGGTTACTCTTCGCATAACCGACGATTTCTTTCGTTGACAGCGAGCAAGGACTAATTTTCGAGACTGAGGGCATTCATGGACCTCGTACCAACCCTATCGCTGGCATTCGGCTCGGCCTGGGTGGCGGGTATTAATCTCTATGCCACCGTTGCGACGCTGGGCCTGCTCGGCAAGTACGCGGGCCTGCAATTGCCCGGCCATCTCGAAGCCCTCACCGACACTTGGGTCATCGCGGTCGCACTCGTGCTGTACACCATCGAGTTCGTCGCCGACAAGGTGCCGTATGTCGACAGCCTGTGGGACGTGGTGCATACGTTCATTCGCATCCCGGCCGGCGCCGCACTGGCCGCGACCGCGTTCGGTGACTATGACCTGCGCATCAAAACGATCGCGGTCCTCGTGGGTGGCACGGTCGCCTTGAGTTCGCACGGCACGAAGATGGCCACCCGTGCGGCGGTGAACCTGAGCCCCGAGCCAATCACGAACATCGCCGTGAGTGTGATCGAAGACGTTTTTGCCGTCGGGGCGTTGATCCTTGGTTACTTTTTGCCCGTCGCGCTGCTCGTGCTGGTCGTGTTGAGTTTTATCGCGACGATCGTCATGTTGCCGCGGATCATGCGGCTGGCGAAGAAGATTTTTCAGCGGCGACCCAAACTACAGGTGATATGATTGAGCCGAGCGAAACGGACTGGACAGAGGTCTCGCGCGTCGAACTGGGACCGCATCAGACATTATTTGTGTACTACTATGAGATGCCTGGGCTAGCGTATTTCGTCCTTGGCCTGATCGTCGTTGTGGCTTTTATCGGTGTGATGTTTCTCGTTCGTCGTTGGAATCGAAAACATACTTGAATCGCAGCAGTTAGGCGATCCGCTGCCAACTAGCGACAAACGAATCCTCATCCCTCCGCGCGCAGCTTCCGCAGCGCCGCAATGCCACGGTCGATCGTCTCGTCGCTGGCGGCATAGCTGATGCGGAAATGCGTGTCGTGATGGCTAAAAATCTTGCCGGGAATAATGAGCAATTGATGCCGCTCGATCGCCTGCTGAACGAATGACGAGCCGGTCCCCCAAGGGGCTTTCGGGAATACGTAGAACGCGCCACCGGGCTTCGCCACCTCGTAGCCCGCGTCTCGCAAGCCGCCGACGATCTTGTCGCGCTTGGCGCGATACGTGTCGATGTAGGGCTGCATGTCGACATCCATTGCCGCAGCCGCCGCAAACTGCAACGGATGCGGAGCACACACAAACGTGTACTGTTGCAGCTTGGTCATCGCCTGAATCACTTCGCTCGGCCCATGAGCAAAGCCAAGTCGCCAGCCGGTCATGCCATACGACTTGCTAAAGCCGTCGATGACGAGTGTCTGATCGTTGAACTTGGCAGGGGAGACGAACGGTGCGTCGAAGCAGAACGTGCGATAGATCTCGTCGCTGACCAAGGCCAAGTTGTGTTCGCGGGCCAACTCGGCGAGAGAGCGCACCTCGGCCTCGCTCGCCACGACCCCCGTCGGGTTGCTGGGGCTGTTGAACAAAATGACCCGCGTGCGGGGCGTGATCGCGGCGCGGACTTTGTCCAGGTCGATGCGGAAGTCGGGGTACGTGTCGATCACTTTCATCGTACCGCCGGCCAACTGCACGAGCGATTGGTACATCACGAACCACGGGTCGAACACGATCACTTCGTCGCCGGGGTTCACGAGCGCCAACATGGCCAGCACCAGTCCGCCGCTCGTGCCGCTGGTGACGAACAACTGCCGATCGGTGTGTTGATAATCGCCGTCGATGCGGGCTTGCAATTTTTCGCGCAGCAGCGGCGCGCCTTGCGTCACTGAGTAGCCGTTCTTGTGCGAGCGGATCGCCTCGACCGCCGCGTGCTGCACGCTCTCGGGCACGTCGAAGTCGGGCTGCCCGATCGAGAGATTGATCGGGTTGCTCAGCTTGGCCGCGAGGTCAAACACCTTGCGGATACCCGAGCTGTCGAAAAAGGACATGCGATCGGCGAGTTTCATGGCGGCACGCGAACACGTTGCAATGGGGTGAATGACAACGAGTGAATATATCGGCTCCACGCACGCTTGCGGAGGGATCGAACACGAATATTCAGGGGAGCAGTTCGGGCGTGTGCTGCGCGCACCAAGCGAGCAGCCGCGCGACGTGTTCGCTCGTGGCCGAGCGATACGGTCGTTGGCATCGCAGGCCGACGTCGACCCCGGCCGCCACGCGTTGCACTCGATCGACGGCCGAGTCCCACAACCCTTCGCGCACCATCGGCAAGAGCAGCTCGAAGGTGTAGCGGCGGATGGCCTCTTGCAGCGGAGCGGCCTCGGCGTGGCGTCCCTGAGCGACGAGTTGATACAACTCCCTAACGCGCCGTGCATTCAAGCCGGTGATCGAGCAATAAGCGCCTCGTCCGCCGCTGAGCATCCGCGCGGTCAGGTCGTGTTCGCCGCCAAAAATGGCCAACCCCGGCGCGTGGCGCAGCATCTCACGCAACTCGTCGAGCGAGCAGCCCGTGTCCTTGGTCCCCGCGAGCGTCGGGATCTGCTCGGCGATTTGGCCCAACAGTTCGGGCCCGACTTTGCGTTTGGCCCGCAGCGTTTGATAGAGAATGAGCGCCGTGTCGCCGGCCTCGTCGGCCGCGGCGCGCAAGAAGTCGACGATCTCGACGTCGGCCAGCTCGAGCCAGAACGGCAGCGCAAGTTGAATGCCATTGGCGCCGGCGTCGATCGCCCAGCGGATCCGTTCGCGGACGACGCGCGTGCTCAGCGCCGTGCAGCCGATCTGCACGCTGAGGCCGATCGCGTGCCCCTCGGCGCAAGCGATCGTCGCCACGCGGCGAAAGGTGTCGTCGTCTTGCGCGTAGAACTCGCCAGTCGTGCCGCCGGTGTAAATGCCTTGAATACCTGTCCCAGCGTAAGCACGTATCTCGGCCCTGAAGCGAGGCTCATCAAGCCGATCGTCGTCGGTCCAGGGCAGGATGAGCGCGGCCCAGATGCCGTGCAACGTTTCGCGATGAAGAGGGGATGGAACCACGGATCGACACAGAAGGAAAGCAGAATGATTACACATGCCGACTCCCAAGCCGGCGGCTCTGCCGCCGATAAAACGGTGACAAAGTCGCCGGCTTGGGAGGGAATCAGCTACGCGCCGGCGCGGTGTCGGACGATGTCCCCTTCAACCATGTAGATCACTTCTTCGGCGATGTGCGTGGCCATGTCGGAGAGCCGTTCGATATGTCGCGCGACGCTCGACACTTTCATCAGCACGTCGGTGTCCTGCGGCGAAAGCGTGATCTGCGCGCGCACGGTGTCTTCGATCTGGTCGCGAATATGATCCACCTCGTCGTCGCTCATCAGTACTTGGCGAGCCAAGCCGGCGTCGGCCCGCACCAGGGCATCGAGACTGAGTTTGACCATCCGCTGCGCGGCGCGGGCCATCGGCTCGAACTCGAGGGGAATCTCGATGTGCGGCGCGCGCGAGAAGGTGAGCACCCGCTTGGCAATGTTCTTGGCCAAGTCACCGATCCGTTCCAGGTCGTTGTTGATCTTGAGCGTCGCCACGACAAAACGCAGGTCATGGGCCACCGGTTGATGCAACGCCAGGATGTTCAAACAGGATTGCTCGACCTGGACCTCCATGTCGTCGACTTCCAAGTCGGCCTCGATCACCTCTTGGGCCAACTGTGTGTCGCGCGTGGCCAGAGCCCGAATCGCCTTGGCGACAGCTTCTTCCACCAGCGAGCCGACGTACACGACCGACTGCTTGAGTTCATGGAGTCGACGATGAAGGTGTTCGGCCATGTCACCACTCGAAAGTTCAGATCAACGAGGCAAACCGCGCAAGAAACTCCGACCCAATCGTGTCCCCTGTTGCATCCACTGTAATCGGCGAGGGGCAAAAGCGTAAACACTGAAAATGCACGGTCGTGGGCCCACACTCAACTATAGACGCTCGGGCAAGTTGAGGCCCGTTGCGCGAATTGGTCAGTCCAGTAGTTGCGCCTCGGACGCTCCCCCTTGGTTTTTTTAATCGCACAGATTCTCTTGAATCAACTGGACGAGCGGGACGATATCACATAAGCTAGCGCCGATCATAGCCTGTCTCGTCCTTGCTGCTCCGGCCGGATCATTTCGGGTCCCAGGGGCGCGGTTTGCGATGGGCTCCTCAATGCCTGCCATCATCCTGCCTGGTTGAGCCTACTCTCATGCTTTCAGTATTTGACGCTTCGGCAAAGCTCGGTCGACGTGAATTGTTGCGGATCGGGTCGTTGGGTCTGGGTGGCTTGACGTTGGCCGACTTGCTTGCCGGACGTGCTCAAGCCGCGGCGACCAGCGCTCGCCCCGTGCACGACAAATCGGTGGTGCTGTTGTTCATGCAGGGTGGCCCCAGTCAGTTCGAGACGTTTGATCCCAAGATGACCGCCCCCAGCGGGATCCACAGTGTCACGGGTGAAATTGACACCAAGATCCCCGGCATCACGTTTGGCAGCACGTTCGAGAAGCTCGCGCAGATGAACGATCGGTTCAACATCGTTCGCTCGTTCACGACCGGCAACGCCAATCACGACATCAAGCCGGTGATGAGCAATGACACGCTCAAGGCCAGCCTGGGGGCCATCTACAATCGCATCGCCGGCACGACCCATCCGACGAAAGGTATTCCGTCGAGCGTCCTGCTCTATCCACGATCGGTGCTCAGCGATGGCAAAGCGCCACCGCTGGGCTTTGGTAACCACGGCGACCCTGGACAGTTGGGAGCGGCCTACGCGCCGTTTGTTCCCGGCACCGGACCGCTCAACGACAACATGAAGCTCAGCTTGCCGCGCGAGCGGATGTACGATCGCCAGACATTGCTCGCGCAGCTGGATGCGATCCGCCGCAGCGTCGACGCGGGCGGTCAACTCTCCGGCATGGATAAATTTCAGGAGCAGGCCTTTACGACCATTCTGGGCAACGTGGCCGCGGCGTTCGACTTGTCGAAGGAAGACCCGGCCGTCGTGGCGCGTTACGATACTGGCCCGCTCGTCACCCCCGCTCAGATCAGCCGCAAGTGGAACAACTACAACAACTACGTCAACCACTCGCAGTCGCTTGGCAAGCTGATGTTGCTCGCCCGGCGGTTGTGTGAATCGGGCGTGGGGTTCGTGACAATCTCGACCGATTTTGTCTGGGACAACCATGCCGACGCCAACAACGCGGGTGTCGAAGAGGGGATGCAATACTGCGGCAAGCCGTTTGATCATGCCGTGAGTACGTTCCTGACGGACGTCCACGAGCGCGGGCTGAGCGACAAAATCATGCTCGTTTGCTGCGGCGAAATTGGACGCACGCCTCGCGTCAACGCCCGCGGCGGCCGCGATCACTGGGGTAGCTTGGCTCCGCTGCTCATCAGCGGCGGCGGACTCCCCACGGGCAAGGTCATCGGTCAATCGACCCGTGACGGCGGCGAGCCCTTGACCGACGCGGTCACGAATCGCCATTTGATCGGCACGATGATGAACAGCGTGTTCGACATGTCGCAGTTGCGGCTGCTGCGCAATCTGCCCAGCGATTTGCTCCGCACGCTCACCGAGCTGCCGACGATCCCCGGGTTGGGGTAAGTCAGTTCAGAACCAGTGTGCCGACCGAGGTGTCGCGCTCAAAAGCCTCGATATCAGCAAGACGTGTGCGAAGTAATGCCACGATCTGTTCCGTGCGGACATTTCCGACCTGCATCTACAAGACCTTGGGGGGCGTGCCCCGCACGACGCTCATGTGATTGTAGTCTTCGTCTTTCGTAACAATTACGAAACCATTCCGAAGTGCATGCTCCCAGATTTGGTCGTCGCGGGCGCAATCCAATCCAAGTGACAGGACGTGGGCTGAATCGGGAAACTCGTCAGATCAATGAGCCGACGAGTTTGGGTGACATGTTTTGGTCGAAGAGGAGCTTCATTCAACGGTGACCAACATGCTTCGCTCGCGTTCAGCCGCAAAAGCGAAGCACGCTTGAATGTCTTCCGTGGTGAGGCAAGGGAAATCGGCCAATATCTCTGCTGCGGTCATGCCACTGGCCAGGTAGGAGAGTACGTCGTAGACCGTAATCCGCATTCCCCGGATACAAGGCCGACCGCCGCGCTTGCCGGGTTCGATCGTAATTCGTGAACGCCAAGATGCCTGTTTAGGGCTTACGATTTCCCCGCCTGGGTTTTTAGGCCTGTGCAAGGTATGATAGGGGCTTTAGCTCCTTCTGCCGATGGTCTCGTCTCATGCCTAAACCTCCGCCGCGCGGCGAACGCCGTCCGCGATCCAAAGCCAAACCTGCCTCGCGAAGTGCCGCCACCGCTGGGGCCGAAGAAGGGGCGACCGGCGAACGCTTGCAAAAGGTCCTGGCCTCTGCCGGGTTCGGCAGCCGACGCAAGTGCGAGGAACTTATCGAGCAAGGCCGCATCGACGTCGATGGCGAAATCGTCACCGCGCTCGGCACCCGCGTCGACCCCCAATCGCAAGACATCCGCGTCGATGGCCAGGCGATCAAAATCGCCAAGAAACTCTATTACCTCGTCAACAAACCCGTCGGCCACGTCTCGACCAATTACGATCCCTCGGGCCGTCCGCGAGTCATCGACCTCGTGCCGCATGGCGAGCAAGATCACCTCTACGCGGTGGGCCGGCTTGATCGCGGCAGCGAAGGCCTGATGCTGGTCACCAACGACGGCGAACTCGCCCAGCGGTTGACGCATCCGAGTCACGGCGTCGAAAAAACGTATCATGCCCTGGTGGCGGGCGAGGCGAGCAAGGAAACGGTCGAGAAGCTGATGCGCGGCGTGCATCTGGCCGAAGGGGTTGCCCGCTGCGTCGCGGTCCGGATCAAGACGCAGATCAAACAGAGCACGCTCTTGGAGATCGTGCTGGCTGAAGGGAAGAACCGCGAGATTCGCCGCATTCTGGCCAAAGTCGGCCATAAGGTCATGAAGTTGCGCCGCGTCGCGATCGGTCCGATTCGCTTGGCCAATCTGCTGCCCGGTCATTGGCGGCTATTGAGCCGCGCTGAGTTGGAGTCGCTGCGAACCTCGACGAGTCGGTTCGACAAGCCTCGGCCGCGCAAGCGGAGTCCGATTCGCGTGTCAGAGCGTCCGCTCAGCAAACGTCCGTCGGCCAAGAGCGAACCGATCGCGGTCGTCGACCGCGAGGTGAGTGAATCGCAACTTGCGGCTGCGCATCCCGGGTCGGGTCGGCCCCGCGCCAATCAGGCCCGTACCACGCAAGGACTGTCGGAGCGCTCGCGGCAGCGTCGCCAAGGGCGCGAGCGTCACGGCGAGCAGCAGCGTAGTCGCCGAAAACCGCCCCGCGATCGATAAGCATCGAGGATCTCAAACGGTAAACGCCCTGAACAACAACGGCATGGGATTCAAAAATGGCCGCAACAAACTCAAGCAGGCGCAAAGAATCGCGTTAGCTCCACGTCTCCGTGCGGTCGAGATGCTTCGCGCATGGTTTGCGGTTTCTGGTGTTTCTTGTGGCAATCGTTTGCCGTTGATAGAACCGATTTGTCTTCAGATTGAGTGGGACCTTGTTGAGGAGCTTCGCGAATTGATGAGCGAGCAGCAACACGAGTGCGTGGCGACGTTTGCCGATCGGGCTTGGCACGGAACCGTCACGGTCGTCGAGAATGTGCAACTGGCCCGCGACACGTTTCGCCTGCGGTTTGAATGTCCGGAGTTGGCGCGCCGCGTCGTGCCCGGGCAGTTCCTAATGCTCAAGTTGGCGGCGTGCGACGACCCGCTGCTGGGGCGACCGCTCGCGCTGTACGATACGGTGCTTGATGAGCACGGCGCGCCGTGCGGCGTGGACGTCGTTTATTTGGTGGTGGGCAAAATGACGCGGCGGCTTGTCAAGTTGCTGCCGGGACAGGCGCTAAGCGTCTGGGGACCGCTCGGTAACGGTTTCGCGGCCCGCGATCTGGACCACCTTATCATGGTGGCCGGCGGTATCGGTCAGACGCCATTTGTGGCGCTGGGACGCGAGTTTTTGGGTCTGCGCCGCTACGGTGACACCGAGCGCTCGACTGCCCGCGCCAAACGGGTGACGCTGTGTTACGGCGCGCGGTCGGCCGAGTATCTGGCCGGCGTCGACGACTTTCGCGCCATCGGCATCGAGTTGAAGATCAGCACCGACGACGGCTCGGCGGGTCAGCGGGGACTCGTCACCGCGCTGCTGGAGCAAACGCTCGCCGAGTCGACACCCCGACGGCAGATTGTGTGCTGTGGACCGGAGCGGATGCTACACGCGGTTGCCGAAGTGGCCGCGAAGGCTCAGGTGCCCTGCGACGTGTCGCTGGAAACGCCGATGGCCTGCGGCATTGGCATCTGCTTCAGTTGCGTGACGCGCGTGAAGCAGTCGGACGGCTCGTGGGATTATCGGCGCACGTGCGTCGAGGGGCCCGTGTTCGATGCGACGCGCGTGGTGTTTTAACCGCGCATCGTATTTCTAATCGCGAACGGGCGGCACGTTCAGCGGCGCGACGTTATCGGGGGCCTGACGACCCCCGCTCGTTGTCAAACGAACGCCCACTCGACCGTGATCCCGCTTGCAGCGCTGGGCTTAGCGGGCCATCGGTCCGAGCGTGACGCGGCGTGTGCGGCGTTCAGCACGCAGACGGGCACGGCGGCGAATCTCACTCGGCTTCTCGTAGTATTCCTTGCGACGCATTTCTTTCTTGATGCCGCTACGTTCGACCAGCTTGCGGAAGCGACGGACGGCCTCTTGAATCGATTCACGATCACGCACGTTCAACTTGACCACAATTCCTCCTTCGAGTTTTTCCAAAACCAAACCACAGCCGTCTGAGTCACAGCCGTCTGAGTCACCATCACTTGAGTTGCCGTCACGCGGGTTACAATCACCCGAGCCACAGCCGCATTCGCAAGGCTCGGCCGTACTTATGCTCATCGGCAGGGACCCTCCAATATATCGAAATGGTCCCCCAAGTGTCCACATGCTGTGCGAGAAAAGTGGGCGATTATCCGGGTCCGGCGCTCTGGCGGGGGGCACGTTCGGGCGAGTGCCCAAGACAACCGGCCAATTTTCGCTAGAATCGGGGCGCTAGCACCGGATGGTCGCCCACGGCGCCGTCCCCCCCGAGCGAGGAGCGAGTATCGAGTGGCCCGATTCGCAAAGCGATTTTTCGGCAAGAAGCGCGGCGAGCACAACATGCGCAGCGACGAGGTCGGCGGCGCGTGGTGGGCTGGCTTTGCGCTGCTGTTCATCGCGTCGGGCTGCAGTCTGAGTTGGTACTTTTTGCAACGACTGATCATTCCCGAGTGGACGGCCAATCAGCATTTCGTGGTTGGCAATTGCACGGTGCTCGACAAGCGATTGTCCGAGCGTCCGAGCGATGATGGCCCCACGTTTCGCCCGGAGGTGCAGATTCAATACGAGGTCGCCGGGCGGACGTACCAGGTCTGGACCTACGACGCAACGCAGCTCTATGTCGGCGGACGCGACCAGCAGGAGCAATTGCTCGAGCCCTTTGCGATCGGCGAGCGTCGGCCGTGTTGGTACGATCCCGCGCAACCGCAGCAGGTTATCGTCGTTCGCGGTTATCGTTGGTACTTGTGGTTGCTGTTGATCATGCCGCTGGCCTTTTTGGCGTTTGGCGCGGCGGGGATGGTGCATTTCGTGTTCCACTGGGGCAAGTCGACCGAGCGTCGCGCGGCCTGGGCCCAAAAGGCGGCCGAGTATAATCCCTTCGACGAGGCGGCGGCGCTCGAGCAACAATATCCCAACGTGCCGATCGACAGCGCGCTCACCGAGAGTCCGGGCACGCTGCTCAAATATCGCTTGCCGCGACAAACGGTCGGGTGGCAAGGGCCCGCGCTGCTGATGTTGTCGATCGCGCTGTTGTTGCTGGGGATCGGTTTCGCGGTCTTGGCGGTGCGCACGTTTTGGGCCGACGAGTTCGATCGGTTCTTGGCGGTGTTCAGCGCGCTGTGGCTTGTGGCGTCGGGCGCGTTGCTCGCGCTGGTGTTGCGGCGGTTGTATGTGGCGGCGCGGCTGGGCAGCACGATTGTCGAGATCGATCAGCACCCGTGGCATTGCGGCGAAACCCATGACATCTACGTGCGACACACCGGGTCGGGGCCGCTCGACGCGCTCAGCGTGGTCATGGAGTGCGTCGAGGAAGTGACGTACCAGCAAGGGACCCATTTGCGGATCGAAAAGCAGCGGGTATTTCAGGCCGTATTGCTCAAAATCACCCGCGCCGACTTTGCCTCGCCCGGGGTCTGCGAGCGGCAACTGCACGTGCAAATTCCGCTCGACGCGATGCACTCGTTTGCCGCGCAGCACAATCAAGTGGTGTGGCAGGTGATGGTCCGCGGCGAGTTGCGTCGCTGGTCGAAGTTTGAACGCGCGTATCCGGTGACGATCTATCCGTGCCGCACGTTGCAGGAGGCCACATGAGCCGGCCGCGTGTGCGCATTTCGCTCGACTCGCCGCAGCGCAGCTACGCGCCGCTCGAACTGCTCTCGTTCGAGTATCGGCTCACTTACCACGCCGAGGCCACGCCGTCGGCGGTCGAAGTGTCGGTGCTCTGGATCAGCGAGGGGAAGGGGGACGAAGATCTCGCCGTGCACTTCTTCGATCGCGTGTCGAAAGACGATCAGCCGACGGTCGACTTTCGCGGCGTGCATCGCTACAGCATCGCCTTGCCCCAGAGCCCCTTGAGCTACGACGGCTTGTTGTTCAAGATCGGCTGGCGGATTCGGGTCCGCGTGTTTTACGCGCGCAAGGAGCATCTCCTCGTGGAAGAGCCGTTCCGGCTAGGGCATGTCCCCGCCGCGACGCCGCTGGCCCCATGAGCGCCGAGGAGGGGCTGCTGCGCGCGAGCAACCCGTTCGCCACGCGCTGCGTGCGTCCTGGCGCGCTCGCGTATCGGTTTCCTGCTCAGTTCGACGCCGCGCAGCTCATCGAACGCTGGCGCGCGCAGCAACGCTGGGGCGAGATCATCGGGCCGCACGGCTCGGGCAAGAGCACGCTGCTCGCGACACTCACCGCCGCGCTCGAAGCGGCCGGCGAGCGCGTCATTCGCTTCACGCTGCACGCTGGCGAGCGGCGATTGCCCATGTGGCCCGAGCACTCGCCGCTCGATGCGCACGCGGTCGTCGTCATCGACGGTTTCGAGCAGCTCTCCTGGCTCAGCGCCTGGCAGATCAAACGGCGACTGCGTCGCGCCGGTTGTGGGCTGATCGTCACCGCGCACCGTAGTCAGCGCCTGCCCATGCTCTTCGCCACGACGACCGACTTGGACAGGACGCAGGCCTTGGTGCAGACGTTGCTTTCCGGGTATCCGGCCCTGGTCACGGCCGACGACGTCGTCACGTTGTACGACCAATATCGAGGCGATATTCGCGAGTTGCTCTTTGCCCTGTACGACCTTTACGAGCAGCGCAAGCCGGTTGCCGATTCGTAACGACTCGCCCGACGGCCGTTGCTGGCCCTCTAGCCAGGGCAAAAAGTTTGGCGTTTCGATGCCCTTTTGCTAGGCTCAAAGCCCGGAACATCTTCTCGCCCGTTCGGGCATGCAACTCGGAAACAGAGGAGGCACGCGATGCGAACCTGTCTCATGGTCTCGACGGTGGTTGCGGTCTGCGCATGGTCTGTTTGGGGACAAGCGGCAGAAAGGCCTGTTGCCGCCGGCGCGGTTCGCCCACCCGCTCCACTTACGGACGACGGCCAGCGCATCCCACGACGTGACGATCGAGTGGCAACGTTTACCAGCGACGTCGATGCCGTTCGCTTTATCGACGCGCAAATTCGACACGGCTGGAGCGAGGCCGGGCTGAAACCGTCACCCCGGGCGACCGAGTTGGAGTGGTGCCGGCGAGTGTACCTCGATGTGATTGGTCGCGTGCCGACGGTCGACGAGTTGTTCCGTTTTCAACGTGCTCCGGCCGTGAGTCGACGCGCGACGTTGCTCAACGAACTGCTCGACTCGTCGACCTATGCTGACGAGTATGCGCGGTATTGGACCACGGTTTGGTCCAACATCCTGATCGGTCGCCCGTCGACGGCCGCGCCCGATTCGCTCGTCAACCGCGAGGGCTTTCGGCAATATCTGCACGCGAGCTTCTTGGCGAACAAGCCCTACGATGTGCTGGCTTATGAACTCATTTCCGCCAGCGGAGACACCACGCCCGGTGAGAGCGGTTTCAATGGCGCGGTGAACTATCTCGTGGATCGTGTGCAGGCCGACGCCGTGCCCGCCACGGTTGCGACATCGCAACATTTTCTCGGCACGCACATTCAATGTGCCCAGTGCCACTGCCACCCGTTCGCAGATCACATGCAAGGGCGTTTTTGGAGTATCAACGCCTTTTTTCGCCAGGCCCAGGTGAAGACGATTCGCAAGGCCAATAGCGCGCCTCACGCGGTGCTCAGCAACGGCGATTTTTTGGGCGAAGGCAAAGACCCGCGCCAAGCCGTGATCTTTTTTGATACCCGTCGCACTTGGGTCTACCCGGCCTTTCCCGAGTACTTTAATGGCGAGAAGATCAATCCGAGCGGATTGATCGCCGAGGTCGATCGCCGCAGCGAGTTGGCGCGATTCGTCATTCAATCCGATGACTTCGAGCAAGCCATCGTCAATCGATTGTGGGCGCGTTTTCTGACGGTGCCGTTGGGGGACCAGATCGACGAGCTTGGCCATTCCTTTGGCACGACGAAGCTCGCGGTGCGGTTGTCCGAAGAATTCTCCGCCACGGGTTACGACCTCAAGCGGCTCGTGCGCTGGATCGCGCTCAGCGAGCCGTACGCCTTGTCGAGTCGGGTCATCGCCACGAATGTTCGCGACGACTTAGCTTGGGGCAACAAGCCGCGCTACAGCCGTTTCTATGTCCGGCAGATGGAACCCGAACAGGTGTATGACTCGATTCAATCCGCGTCGCGTCCGCTGGCCGGGCGCCGTGCTAGTCCTCGCGACAACCTGCGCGCCACGATGCTCGTGCAGTTCAGTCGCGCGTTCAAAGATCCTGAGAGCGCGGTCGACACGACCTACGACGGCACCGTGCCGCAGATGCTGTTGTTGATGAACGGCGAGATGACTGCCGCGGCCACCAGCGTGAAGCCCGATTCGTTCTTGTTCAAGCTGGCGTCATCGGCCCGGTCACGTCAGGAGGTGATCGAGTACTTGTACCTGGCGTCCCTGGGACGTCGTCCCCAGAGCGCCGATTGGTCGGCGGTCGAGGCGGTGTTTGCCAAAGGGTCTGACCAACTCACCGCGTATCAGGATATCTGGTGGGCCCTGTTAAACAGTAACGAGTTTATCTTGGTCCATTAGGTGCATGCAGGGCGTTCATTTCTCCCAGGCCGGCGAGGGGGCGCCGATAGCACGGTGGCCGAGCCGCTGGCTTGGGGTACGTGTGAGCGTCTTCAAAGTTGGTCAATCGTAGGATCTGGCATCAAGGGCATCAT
>CAZZBK010000079.1:0-10815 GCA_964652155.1 uncultured Planctomycetaceae bacterium
CACCCGAGCGGTCAAGAGAACGGCTGGACGTTGAGCAAGCAAAATCTGGACCCCCACGGGTGCGTCTGGTACCTTACAAGGGTACTCGTTGATCCCACCACCCCTGTTGTTTCCCTCCTTGGAGTGTTCCCGCCATGAAACGCATTGCCAGTTGTTTGGTTGCCCTGAGTTTGTTGATCGTCGCCGTGCAAGCCGCCGAGTTGAAGGTTGGCGACGCCGCCCCGTCGTTCTCGATGCAAGCCAGCGACGGCCATACCTACACGCTCGATCAATTCAAGGGGAAGAAGGCGGTCGTCATCGCCTGGTATCCCAAGTCATTCACGGGCGGCTGCACCAAAGAGTGCAAGTCAATGAAGACCTACGGCGCCGAGTTGAAAGCGCTCAACGTGGCCTACTTCACCGCGAGCTGCGACCCGGTCGACGTGCAGAAGAAGTTTGCCGAGAGCCTGGAAGTCGACTATCCGATTCTGGCCGACCCCTCGAAGGAAGCCGCCAAGGCGTTCGGCGTCAGTGACGGCGGCAACGCCAAGCGTCACACCATCTTTATCGATAAGAATGGCAAAGTGGCCCATGTCGAGATTAAGGTGAACACCGAGACGCACGGCAAGGACATCGCCGCGAAGCTCAAAGAGTTGGGTATCGCCAACTAGTGGCCGGCTGTGTTGTCGTTTAATTGCGAAGCGTGGGAGTCGAGCCCGGCTCCCACGCTTTGTTTAATATGCCGATAGCCGGTCCCGCCGGGACCGGACAAGTGTGGTTCGGAGGCTGAACACGCCGCGTTCCTCACACGACCTATCGGGCCATCTTTTTTATCCCGCGTATCGAGAAGCGTGCATCATGAAGATCACCGAGGTCGTTTGCCAAATCCTTCGCATCCCACAAATCACGGCCAAGACGGCGAGCAGCCAGGATGCCGTGCTCGTGCGGATACGCACCGATAACGGACTCGAAGGGATTGGCGAGGCCGACAGCTCGCCCGAGGTTGTCAAGGCGATCGTCGATGCGCCGTTCAGTCATAATATCGCCTGCGGATTGCGCGAGTTGCTCATCGGCGAGAACCCGCTCGAGACCGAACGGCTGTGGCAGAAAATGTACCGTCGCACGATGTACTACGGTCGCACGTCGGTCACGATCAGTGCCATGGCCGCCATCGATGTCGCGCTCTGGGACCTCAAGGGGAAGCACTTTGGCGTGCCGATCCACACGCTGCTCGGCGGCAAGCAACACGACAAGGTCTTGGCCTACGCCTCGATTCTCTTCGGCCGTGATGGGGCCGAGACCCGCGATATCGGCCGCCGCTGGATCGACGAGGGCTATCGGGCCGTCAAGTTCGGCTGGGAACCGATGGGGCAGAGCGAGCAGCTCGATATCGAGCTGGTGCGCGGCGCGCGGGCCGGGCTGGGCAACGACGCGACGCTGCTCATCGACGCCGGCTGCGTCTGGGATACCCGCACCGCCTTACAGCGAGCCCACGCTTTTACCGAGTTCCGGCCTGGCTGGCTCGAAGAGCCGCTCCGCGAGGACAACGTCGAAGGCTACGCTTGGCTCCGCGATCGCTCGCCGATTCCGATCGCGGCGGGGGAAGGGGAGTGCGGCCGCGAATCGTTCCGCCCGCTCATCGATCGCCGCGCGCTCGACGTGTATCAGGTCGACATCTCGCGCTGCGGATTCACCGACTCGGCCTATATTCGCGCACGGGTCGAAGAGATTGGCTCGCGTTTGTGCAATCACTGCTACACGAGCCCGATCACCGTGGCGGCCAGCATCCACTGGTTGAGCACCTGCCGCGACGCATTTTTGTTCGAGGATTGCGTCGAGGACTCGCCGCTGCGGCACGAGTTGACCCACGAGCGGGTGCAAGCCGTCGACGGCTGGATTGCGCCGCCGATGGGCCCCGGCTTGGGCATCACGCTCGACGAGGATTTTGTCAAGCGACACCTCGTGTGCGAGTCGGGGCGAAAGTAGTTGATGCGTCTCCGCGTGTATCAACGTTCTTGCGGCTGCGAGAGGAACAACGCTTCGCGGCGCATGTAGGCCATCACGGTCGACGAGTTGAAGTAGTGGAACGAGCCATGCCGTCGACCGATCTGTCGGCTGACATTGATCCCTTCGAGTCGAAACGGATTGTAACCGATCGATTGCGGGTCGGGCGCGCCGACATAGCCGATCGAATGAGCCCCTTCGGACGGATCGAGTCGATAGTAGTAACGCAGCGCGGGGTCGAGCGGATTTACGGTGAAGAAGCACCGCTCGACTTGGTTGAGCGATTGGCCATAACGATCGCCGGGGACGAGCGCGTCGTAGTCGAGTGCTCCGGCGAGCAAAATGGCCCGGCGCGGCGGTGGCGTCGCCCCGCGAGGCGCGGTTTCGTCGCTCAACGCGCGGCCATCGATTGAGCCCCCGTCGAGCAGGTGCAACGCGGCCATCGTGGTGCGCGCGCCAAAGCTGAACGCGATCATCGAGACGCGCTGCGATGCGGGGATCCGTCGCAAAAACTGGCCAAAGTAGTATCCCTCGTCGTCGGCACGGTCGGCCTTGTAGCGTGTGTCGGACCAGAGACGGTGGCATGCGCGATCGCTGGGCCACGACCAGATGACACGCCGCGCGTCGACGCAGCCGCAAGCGTCGACGTGCGCAAACACGCGGTGGCCGATCTCGATGGCTTCGCACGAATCGGTCAGGTTGCCGTGCAAATAGACGATCGTGGGTTGCGTTGGCTTGCCACTGGCGTGAAACTCGTCGAGCGTCGAGTTCTGCCAACGACCGTCCCGGCAGACTTGCACGACCGGGGTCAGGGGTGCCACCGCGCAACAGGGCAGGTCGGGCAGGCACCGCGTGTTGATGACCCACAACGAGCCGCACGCGCACGCGGGGACGTTCGGGCTCGCTTCGTTGCCCGGCGGCTGGGGGGGCGCGTCCACAACCTCGTAACGCCAGGCGACCGCCTGCGGCTGTCGGAACCGCGTCGCACAATCGTCGGCCTCCGCGCCGAGACCAATCGACATGATGAGCGCAGCCGACAGCGCCCATGCGCGGAGCGTGCCGCGCGGCGGCTCGTGAGCGGCTCGTCGTGTTTCGGTTGCCGTGAGGCGCATCGCACTCCGTGGCCTCGTTCGCCGCCGCGTCACCGCGCCGTCGAACGATCTTCTGGCATAACACGCACAATCGTCACGGCCTGCCGTCCGGGCGACCGAGTATGTGGCGAATTGTCGACGTGTTTCGTTTGCACATCATCGGCTGTGGGGTAGAGTTTCACGACTCACCTTTTAGTGAGCAGACATGGAAGAATCTGAGCGGAGATAGCAGTCATGAAGAGGCTGATGATTATTGCGGTTCTCGCGTTGGTGACATACGGCGCGACAGGCTGCAACCGACAGTGGTTCACACGTGGCTCAAACTGCAACACGGCCGCGCCCAACTGCGGGCCCGATTACCAGGCGCACTCGCCGGTCGTCGGCGCGCCCGAGGGCACGGTCACCTATCCCGGACCAGGCACCTAATTGGCTTTCCTAAAAATGCGAGGGGGACTGTCCCCCGTCCGTTTTAGGATCGGCCCTGCTTTGCGTCACTCGCGGTCGAGCCGCTGGACCCCCTGGCTCGCCGTGGGTGATGAAAGCGCGTGCCAGTTTGGGTCTCGATTCCAGCACGTCATCACGTACGGAGGCGTATGATGCGATCGATGATGCGAGGCGCTCGCCCGAATCCGTTTGGCCGGGTTATCTTGCAGCACGTCTACCAGAGTTGGCCGCGGCGGATTGACCCTCCGCAGGACCGTGCTCGGCTGCGCAAGCCGCACTTTCCGATGGTAGGGGCTATGCCGACCGAGTTGGCCGATCGGCAGCTTTTGCCCAGGCGTTGAGCTTTGACTCCGCCGCGCCACGCGAGCATACTAAAAGCATAACGCCGCACCCACGTCATTTCTCCGCGGCACATGGCTTCGCGTTTCGCATTTCAGATTGGGCGAGGTTTTATGAGCCGCGTCGTCGCTCGCAGCCGCATTGGCCTGACGTTCTTCGTGGCCCTGAATCTCACGAGCATCGTGGCGACGCTCCGCGCTCAGGAGGCACGGGTGGCGGATGGGGCCCAAACCGAGACGGTGGCCAGCGAGGCGAAACCCCTGGGCCCTGGTCTACAACTCATCGAGCCACGCACCTATCGGCTGCGCGTCGTCACGAAGATCGAAGCCCCTGATGCGCCACTGAACAACGTGGTGGCCACCTCGCCGATTCCGATCGAGTGGCCCGAACAGAAACTCAAACTGCTCAGCGAGAAGGTTACGCCCGGCGCCAAGGTGACCGAGCAGATTCTCAAAGGGCAGGCAGGCTTTATGCGGCTGCAAGTCCCGTCGATCGCCAAGGGAGAGTCGGCGAGCGTCGAGCGGCTGTACGAAGTCACGCGCTACCGGCTCAAGTTCAATCGGCCTGCCGACCCGCTCAAGCCACCGCGCGGCGTGCCGAGTGATTTGCGCGAGCAGCTCACGGCCCCCGCCCCGGGCATTGAGCTGACCGACCCCAAGATGATCGAACTCGCCAAGCAGCTCAAGCACGACGAGCTACCGGCCTGGGAACGCGTGCATTCGATTTGGAAGTGGACGCGCGACAATATCAAGTTTCAGAACGGTGACTTTCGCGGCGCGCTGTTCGCCATCGAGCAAGGTTGCGGCGATTGCGAGGAGATGAGCGCGCTGTTCGTCGGCCTGCTGCGGCTCAACGGCCTGCAAGCCCGCACCGTGTGGGTCGAGGGACACGACTATCCGGAGTTTTACCTGACCGACAAACAGGGTCGCGGGCATTGGATACCGGCTCAGGTCGTGGGCCCCGAGTGGTTTGGCGAGATGACCGAGTACCGTCCCATTTTTCAGAAAGGGGATCGGTTCTACGACGCGCTGCAGAAGCAGTTTGTGCGGTACGTGCCGCACACGGTCAAGAGCGACGGCAAGGCGGCCCCCAAGTTATTGGTCGATCACCAGATTATTGCCGACTCGGACATCAATGGACCGCTGTACGTTAATCCGAAATAGCCTCTGTGGCGTCGCGCGTTGCGAGTCCCCTTCTCCCACCGGGAGAAGGTGGCGACGCAGTCGCCCTATGAGGGTGGCTCGCGCTTTGTCAACATGCCGAACGCTTCTTCAACGCAACCCACCCTCACCCGGCCTACGGCCACCCTCTTCCAAAGGGAGAGGGGGTTGGGCGTCCCTGATGATTGCACTCGCGCTCGTGGTTCCTGGACCGATCCTTGCGGCGGAGCAGGACACGTCGTTTGCGGCGCGACGCGCCGAGCGGCTGAAGTTGCTCGCCGCGCCACCCGATATCCCCACCCAAAATGCCGCAACCCAACACCCGATCGACGCCTTGATCGAGGCCCGCTGGCCAAGTTTACCCGCCGGTGTCGCGGCTCCCGCGGTGTGCGACGACGCAACGTTCATCCGACGCGCGACGCTCGACATCACGGGGCTGATCCCGACGTTCAACGAGCTCACGACGTTTCTGAACAACCGCTCGCCGCTCAAACGCAGCCAGCTCATCGATCAATTGCTTGCCCGCCATGCCGAGTACGCGGCCCATTGGACACCGTTCTGGGAAGACGCCCTGGCGAGCCAGAATGTGAATCATCAGGGCGGCATTCCGACGCACGGCAACTATCGCGATTGGATCATCGAGCAGTTCGAGAAGAACCGCCCATACGATCAATGGGTCGCCGAACTGCTCGACCCGGCCGCGCGTGGCCGCAAGCAGGCCCATGAGGAGATTTTCGGACGCAAGTTCACCATCGATTATGTCCGCAGCGACACGCATGCCGACGCGCTCCAGACCGCCTCGAACATCGCTCAGGTGTTCTTGGGCACGTCGATGAAATGCGCCGGCTGCCACGACCACTTCGAGAACCCTGAATGGACCCAAGAGCGGTTCCTGGGATTTGCCGGGTTGTTTGCTGGGCAGGATTTGGAGAAGGTTCGCTGCGAAGTCCACAGCGGCCAGAGGGTCGCGGCCCGCTTTCCGTTTGCGTTGCCCGAATGGGAAGCGCAGCCGCCGACGAGTCCCTCCGAGCGACTGAGCGCCGCCGCGCGGTGGACGGTCGATCCCACCAATCCACGCTTCGCCAAGACGATCGTCAATCGACTTTGGCGACGGTATCTGGGGCTGGGTTTGTTCGAGCCGGCTGATGACTATCGCCCCGACACCGCAGTGAGCCATCCCGAGCTGTTGGACTGGCTCGCCTATGACTTTCTCGCACACGGTTGCGATCTCAAACATACGATCCGAGCGATCCTGACGAGCCAGACGTATCAGCGTCGCTACGATCCGGCGCTGGCCGATCGTTTCGATGTGACGCAGCGCACGTTGCCGCGTTACTTTCGCTCGCCGAGCCTGCGGCGTTTGACGGCCGAGCAGTTCGTCGACAGCGTGCGGCTCGCATGCAGCGGGCAGCTCTCGCCCCAGGAGCGATTGTACCTCGACATTCGCGCCACGCCGTTGGTTCGCTCGCTGGGCCGCCTCGACTCGCGCAGCGAGGTGAGCACCGCGCGGAGCGAGGATCTAGCCGTGGTGCAAACGCTTGAATGGCTCAACGGCAAGGAGCTTTACGACCTGATCGACCATAGCCTGACGTTTGCCAAGCCCTTTGCGAAGGGAGACCTGCGGGCGGTCGTCGATCGCCTGTACCGTTCGATTCTGAGCCGGGGCGCGACACTCGACGAGCGAAAGGCCGGGCAGGCATTTCTCACCGGAGTCGAGTTCTCCGAAGGGCTGCGCGATTTGGCCTGGGCACTCATCTGTTCACCAGAATTCATCTTCATCAAGTGACCATGACCACGCCGCATCTCACGCGCCGCAAGTTTTTGAGCACGTCGGCCGCTGCACTCACGGCGCTGCCGACGTTGCGCGCCGCGGCGAGCACGACCGACACGATCAAGCGGCTCTCGGCCTCGGCCGACTCGGTGATCTTCATCTGGCTGCCAGGCGGCATGCCGCAGACCGACATGTGGGACCCCAAGCAGCACACGCCGTTTCGCGCCGGCATGAAAGGAAGCGAACTGCTCGGCACTTGTGAATCGATCGCGACGAGCGTCGATGGCGTGCGATTGGGGGCCGGGCTCGAACAAATCGCCCAGGTCATGCATCACGGCACGCTGCTTCGCAGCCTGACGAACGAGACCAAGTTTGGGGCGGTGCATCTCAAGGCGCAGCACTACATGATGACCGGCCATTTGTTTCCGGCCGGGGTCAAAGCGCCGAGCATGGGCGCGGTGTTGTCGCGGATGCTGGGCCCCCGCCAGGCCAACGTGCCGCCGTATGTCTATATCGGTCGCGACATCGACACCTCGGACACCGAAAAGCAATTCATCAACGAGTACATCGGACCAGGGTTCTACGGGCCGCGATACGCTCCGCTGATGATCAGCGACCCCGCGGCAGGCTTGTCGACGCTGAACAACTTGGCCCTCATGACACCGCAACGGCTTGATCGCAAGCTCGCGTATCTCAAGAGCGTGACAGGCGCGGCGGACGAACGGCTCCGCGCAAGCGACAAGGTCGCCGAGTACTTGCAGGCCATCGAGGCCGCCCGCGGCATGATGGACTCGCCCGTCAAGCGGGCCTTCGATTTCCAGAAACTGGAATCGCCCGAAACGATCGCCGCCTACCAGCCACGTATCACGCGCGGAGATTTGCTCGACAAGTGGTACTGGTTCGGGCAGCGTTTTGGCAGCGGGTTGCTCTTGGCTCGGCGGCTGGTCGAGGCCGGCGTCCGCTTCGTGCAGGTCGAACTCCAGTATCAAGCGTTCAAAGGGTTCGATACGCATGAGGATGGGGCCAAGCGGCTCGTCGAGTTGAAGCGGCAAATCGACGCCCCGATCGCCACGCTGATTACCGACTTGCATCGCCGCGGGCTGCTCGACCGCACGCTGGTCGTCGTGGCCAGCGAGTTTGGTCGCACAATCGCCAACGCGCCCAAGGCGGGGGTCGAGCCGATCGGGTTCGCCGAGTCGCAGTCGGGTGACGAACTGATCCTGGCCAACGAATCGATGTACGGATTTCATGGACACTTTAGCAGCGCGAACAGCCTGTTGTTCTTCGGCGGCGGCTTTAAGCGCGGCGCGGTGTATGGTCGAACGGCCGAGCGTCATCCGCTCGTGCCCATCGAGCAAAGCGTCTCGCTGAGCGACGTGCACGCCACGATCTACCGCGCGATGGGCCTGGCGGCTGACAGCCATTACGTGACCGAGGGACGACCGTTCCACGTCACCAAAGACGGCAAAGGGCACGCGATCGCCGGGTTGCTCGCCTGAGCCGAGCGGCTCGCGTCGCCAATTGCGGCCTAAACTTTTCAGGTGCGACGGTTCGCGGCCGCGGCTCGTTGGCCGTGTAGGTTCCGATTATGACGATTGCGAGGGTGAGACGATGCGAGCGTTGAGCTTGACGCTGATGTTGCTGTTGCTGAACTCGGTGGCTGGGGCGCAGAACAGCACGAGCGATTTTGCGAGCGAAGAGACAAAGGGTCCGCGGCCCGATCAGAAACTCACGAGCGAGATTCGCATTGGCGTGGTGGTGGTGGCCGAAATGGTTTGTCGCGGCATCAACGCCACGGTCCCCGTGCCGATCGAGTTGCCCGAGCAGCGGGTGAAGATCGTCAAGGAAGACATCACGCCGTCGGTCAAGAACGTGACGTATCGCGGCAGCGCGGGGCTCGTGCGTCAGATGTCGGTCGTGATTCCGACGATGCCAGCCCGCGACGAGGCCCGCGCCCTGATTACGTTCGAGGTGACACGGACAACCCTTAAGCCCCCCTCGGACACGAGCATTTTCGTCTTGGCCTCGGCGAAGAAGCTCAAGCCGGATATCAAAGCGTTTTTAACCCCCAGCCCTTATATCGAGACACAGAACGTGGCGATTCGCGGCTGGGGCAAGGAACTGTTCGGCGCGAAGGACACGGCCTGGGAGAAGATCGAAGCCCTGTACGACGGCACGCGCGCCAAGATCGAGTTTCGTAACGGGCCACTCAAGGGGGCCGCTCAATCGTTCAAAGACGGCTTTGGTGACAAGGAGGAGCTGTGCAGCGTGTTCATCTGCGCGTGTCGGCAGCTCGACGTGCCGGCCCGCATGGTCTGGGTCGAAGGCCATTGCTATGTCGAGTTCTACTTGGAAGACGGCGAGGGGAAGGGTTATTGGATTCCCTGCAACGTGGCGGGCGAGCGCGAGTTCGGCGGCATCAGCGATGGTCGCCCGATTCTGATGAAAGGGGACAACTTCCGCACCAGCGAGAAACCCGAGCCGCAGCGGTTTGTCGCGCCGTGGCTCACGGGGTCGGGCGGGAAGCCGCAGGTGCAGTTCTTTCGCGAGCTGATCGGGGCCCCGGCTGCTAGCAAGTGAGAAGCGGTCGAACGATCATTTTGTCATCAACGCTCGTTGAACTGGCGTTGACCCATCGACCGGGGGCCTTTACTATCCGGCCCCTCGCGTTGTACGGCGCGTGGAAAGATATTCCGATTGTGATCATTCTCCGGATTGTATGGAGTGGTACGCGTCGGAATGCCGATGGATGGATGACAAGTCGCGACGGGCCCAGTAACTCAGTACGATGCTGAGCGGGCGAGCGACGCTTGAGACAACTATTGGAACCGGGTCTGGTCGTCAAGGATGAACGACCTGAGCGATCTTGGCAGGGACGCCATTTTTTGCTCAGACGCCTCATTGCGACGACGCCACTTAGCACAGGATGTGCGTGCCATGCGAGTCAAATTGCCGCTGCTAGCTCTCTCAGCGATGTTGTTGAGTTCGGTGGGCTGTCAGTCGACGAGCGGCTGGAGTTGGCCGTTAAGCTCGGCCAAGAATAAGTTCACGACTCCGCCCCCCTATGCGACCGCCCCGGCGGCGAATCCATCGCTCCCCTCGTCGACCGCGACGCCGGCGACACCCCCCGGTACAACTTCGACCCCTTACGCCTCGAGCGCGCCGGCCTATCAGGCCCCGAGCAGCGTTGCGGGCGCAGCGCCGGCCTATAATCCAGCGGGCTACGGTCAGTCGTATCCGAATCAGCCTTCCCCTTATTCTACGACCCCCAGCGCGCCGTCGACCACGAGCAATCCGTGGGCCAACGCGGCGACCGCGACCGCTGGAGCGTCGAACGGCTACAACCCGTCGAGTCCCTACAACGTCTCGTCGACCCCGCCAAGCTACGCGAGTGGCGGATCGTACGCGCCCTCCAGTGGCGGTTCGAACCCTTACGCCGCGCCTGCGGCCAGCGGCACGACCCCGGCCAGCTACACGACTCCGGCGGCCTCGGCTTACGACCCAACCGGTGGTTTGCCAGCGAACACGAACCCACAGGTCTACGCGGGCACCGATCGCTCGTCGACCGCTCCCCGAAATTTTGCCGGCGCGTATGATCCCAACGCCGGGGCCGCGAACTATCCGAGCACGGCTGGCACGACGTCAAGTGGCGCAGCGGCCGCATGGCCACCGGCCTCGACGACCGCCGCCGCCGCGTATCAGCCCGGCAGCACGCGCGGCAAGGACCCGATTCCAACCTCGACGGCGTCACCGTATCAACCGACCGGTGCCACGGCCGCGGCGATTACGCCTCCGTCGGTGACCGCGCCGGCGGGTACGCCGCCATCAGCCGCTCGGGGTGACGGCCGCTACGACGATTATTATCAGAACCGCGGCATCAAGTAAGCGGTGAGAGCGTCTCTCGGTTTAGGGGTGGCTGGCGTTTTGCGTCTGCAAAACCCGGTTCATTGCCCTGCGAGCGATGCGAATGTAGGCCGGGGTTTGCTGACGAAAACCACCAGCCACCCAGTCGATGCTTCGCAATCGA
>CAZZBK010000079.1:10915-28188 GCA_964652155.1 uncultured Planctomycetaceae bacterium
CAGCTCAAATCTAGGGTGACTGTGTCGATGGCCACGAGTCACTCGACACGAAGCGACTCAGCAGCGCGGCGAGGCAGCGGGCCGCTTCGGGATTGAGTTCGCTCGTCGCTCGGCCTTGCTCGTCGATGATGCCGTGCCAGGTGATGCGCTCGGGCCAACTCGCGCCGCGCGCCGTGGCATTGAAGCGCTCTTGGACCCGCAAGGCCCACACGACTCCCACTCGATCGCGAAACGCCAGCCAGGCGGCGGGCCAATGAGCCCGCGACTCGACCGGATCGCGCAACGCGCGCTGCGCCAGGTACGCCGCCAGCGTCAGACAGACGACCCCGCCGACCCAAGCGCGGTCGTAATCGTCGCTCCCGATCGGCGTTAAATAGGGGGCCAAGAGCAGTGACTGCCCCAGTCCAGCGAGCAACGCGCTCCCGACACCGCGCGTGGGCAGGTAGTTGCCGACCCCAGCGAGCACGAGCGCGATGACGAACGCCCCGCGCACGGCGTGCAGCGACACGACGGCTCCGCGTTGATAGAGCAGCGCCTCGCCCGCAGGCATGGCGAGCAACACGAGCAACGCGACGACAATGCACTGCCAGGCTCGATCTTGCGGACGTTTGGCCCCCATGACGGCCATGTTCGGCGCGAGGGTCACCACGCTTGCCAGGTAACGCCAGGTCGGAGCGAGACCGTCACTGCCGGACAAACTGGCCAACCCCAACGTGACGAGCGCGGCCAACGACCAATTCGCGGCGGCCACGAGGGTCGAACCACGCAATCGACGCCGCAGTTGCCAGACCGCCGCGAAACCCAGTGCCGCGACCAGCAGCATGGCCCACATCATCGTTACGTGGCGCATCAAGGTTATGGCTGACAGAATCATTCTGTTGCGTGCGGGCGAAATAACCTGAACGTTGAACGGAAATCGCGAGGAATTTGGGCCCCGTGGGGCAGTTGAACCTGTCGGCATCTTAATCGCTGGCCGAATAAATGACAGGCACGCCGATGCTAGCATCGCGCGTTCGCTGGGGTGATCGGGCGGAGCGACGCCCTTTCGACGGATGATTGCGATGAGACGTTTCAGGAGGGAGCGATTAATGAACCGATTAAGTCGACGCCCGTGGGCGTGGCTGTGTGCCTGGTGTCTGAGTGTAGCCTGGGGGGCCGACGTCTCGGCCGACCATTTGGGCGTGCGGTTGGGCATGGGCTACGGCCCGGGCTACAACACGTCGCACTGCGCGACGTGCGGACCGCAAGCCGCCCCCCGTGGGTGCAACACGTGCGGCAACGTGGGGACCTGCGGCGAGCGTGGCTGCTGCGAGTTCCCGCCCAACTGGACCTATGGCGTCTGGGACAACTACGGCATGGAGTGGAAGCCGTGGTTCACCGCCGGTCAGAAGCCGATCAGTCGGCGTGGCCGCGCCTGCTGGTAGAGTCCACAAAGCAAATAGAATCGACTTCAGCCATTCGATCTGTCGGACCGATAGATGGGATAGTGACAGCAAGGCCATGAGGGCTTTCGCGGTCGCGGGTCCTATCGAGATCTCAGGACCAACCGGGAGGGCGGGACAGCCTGTCCCGTTCAGGATAGAGGTCATGGTCATGCGACGGAACGGATGACCATGACCTTTTTTTATGGACGCTCGTCGAGTGTGCATGTTGCGCCGCGATCGAGTCGTCTGCTCTTTTCTTCCTGAACGGGTTTCCCAACGTGCGACACGATCAGCGCCGCGGCGATCAATTGCGCCCGCTCCAGATCAAGCGTCATTACACGCGACCTTCGCCCGGCAGCGTGTTGATCCACGCCGGCCAGACGACCGTACTGTGTACGGCGAGCATCGAAGAGTCGGTGCCACCGTGGCTCAAAGGGCAGGGAACCGGCTGGATCACGGCCGAGTACAGCATGTTGCCCGGCAGCACGCAGCCCCGCAAGACTCGCGACCGCGGCATCAAGATCGACGGCCGCACGACTGAAATTCAGCGTCTGATCGGCCGCTCGCTGCGCGCCGTGGTCGATCTGTCGGCCCTCGGCGAACGGACGATCAATCTCGACTGCGATGTTTTGGAGGCCGACGGCGGCACACGGACCGCGAGCATCACCGGCGCGTTTGTGGCGTTGGTCGATGCCCTCGACAGCATCGCGGAGAAACTCGGCGCCGAGCGGCGCGTCTTGAAGGACAGCGTCGCTGCCGTGAGCGTGGGGATCGTCGACGGCACGCCGGTACTCGATCTCGACTATGTCGAAGACGTCAAAGCGGCGGTCGATATGAACGTCGTCATGACCGGGGCAGGTCGATTTGTCGAGGTGCAAGGGACCGGCGAAGAGGCGACATTTTCCGACAGCGAGTTGAGCGCGCTGCTCGCCTTGGCCAAAGGGGGCATTCGGCAGTTGATCGTCGAGCAGCACTCTGCCTTGGGCCCCAAGTGGCCCTGGGCGTGATGGCCGCAGGCTTTCCTCACCCCGCGCCCTCCATCCCTCGCCCCTATTTGCAAGCTAGGCTTGCGTAGCGAGTGTGTGCACCGTGTAACGGTTGTTCCGAGAGTAGCGGCCGCACAGTTCGATGGCGGGCACTTTGGAGCCGAGCGATGATCCCTCTGTTAATGCGCAAGAAGCGGTTGTCGGTCCACACGTTGCTGCGCCGGGCGATCAATCAGTCGACGCCGGGCAAGGCCCCGCTCAAGGGCGAGAAGCGTTGGGAGACGCGCTCCAATCGCACGCTGGTCGTGCTCGTCGTGCCTGTGGTGCGGCGTGAGATCCAAGTCGAACAAGCGACGGCCGCGCTCACGAAGAATATCTCCAGCGATGGCGTGGCGCTCGTCACGACCGCTCCGCCCGGGACCGATCGCCTGCTCATCGGCTTCTTGCTGGACGGCCGCGCCGTGCTCGTTCGCGGACAGGTGCAAATGCTCAAACACCTCGGTGGCGGCTTTTGTCAGGCGTGTGTCGAACTGTCGGAAATCTTGAATTGCGACGCGATCGCCGAGTACGACGCGATTTGCGAGCGCGTCAAACAGCTCAGGCCGTAATGGAGCAGGGAGAGGGAACCACGGATGAACACGGATAAACACCGATCAGGATCATGAGATGCAGCGTTGATGGGTCAAGTTCTGAAATGAACCCATTCATTCTCTCCTTCATCATCCGTGTTTATCCGTGTTCATCTGTGGTTCCATTTTCTCCTGAGTGGTTTCCTACTCGGTTTTTGGGCTGCACTTGCACAGTCCGCAGCAGCGGCCGAGCGCTTGCAACTCGCTGCTCGGGCAGAAGGCGACGTTCGCGGCGAGCATGATCGCGGCGAAACCCGCCAAGCCGGTCAGCAACAGGACCGAGCCCCAATACAGGAACGAGAGCACGATCACGAGCGGCCGAAGCGTGCGGTTCCAAATCAACACGATGTACACCACCTCGAACGCCAGCAATGCGTGGGTCCACGCGCCGACGAGGAAGTGATGGCCGTTGAGCCAAGCGAGATCGACGATCGGTCCGCCAGGGGTGATCGCCAACCACCACACGGCCTGGCCATTCATCCAAGACGGCTCGACCGCGAGCTTGCCGATGAACATCATCGCGTACACAAGCACGACGTGCAGTTGGATCAGGCGGATGACGACGTTCGTGCCCCAACTCGGATGCAGTGTTCCGGCGGGCTCGGGTGTTTTTCGCTTTCGCAACCAAGCATCGATCGACAGGTACACGCCCGACGAGCCGAGGCAGAGATAGAACAACAGGAAGGCCAGGATGCGGTCGGGGACCCAAATCATCACGGGGTACAGTCGGTGGATGTACGACAGCAGTGCGATCAGGCTGAGCACGCCGGTTACGCGCGTGAACAGGCCCAGGGTGTAGGCGAGAATCACGGCCACGCAGGCCCAATGGGCGGCCGCCAGCGCCGAGCCGCGGTTGAAATAGTCGAACAGCGAGAGCCGGACCGGCGGCAGTTCGCGTTGACGCGAGTCGAGTGACGTGCCGAGCATCGTGAGCGTTTCAACCGACATGACGCTATCGGCCGACATGAGCCGATCCAACTCGGTGCCGATCGTCAGCACGCTGCACAGCGTGACGAGGCCCGTCAGGAGTCGCAACACGCTCAGCGGGCCGCTGTCGGCCGGAGTGTACCAGAAGCGGTTCCACGAGCCGCCGACTTCCTCGACCAGTTGATTCAGGTATCGCAGCATGACAGACCGTAGTGGGGCGAATATTGGGGAGTGCGGAGACGATTAACGAGGCGTCGCCGGGGGGAGCGTCGGCAGCACGGGGAGCGCCGGCGTGGCGGGGCTCGTGACCGGGGCCGAATCGGCCGCCGACTCGATCTTGACCAGTGACACGGCTTGCTCGTTCACGAGGATTTTCCAACGCAATGGGGTCTGATACTCGGCTCCGATCGGCTGGAACATCTCGGCCGGCAGGCGGCGCCCTTGCAAACGAATCTCGCCGCCGGTGGCGCCACGTTCGCGGACCAGTCGAGCCGCCACCCCTTGCGGAATCGTCCCTTCGATGGCCGAGCCGCGCGGCACGCTGGCCGCGTACAGCAGCATCGTTTCGTAACGCTGCCGTCGCTGGCCGCTCGACCACTCGGCGTCGGGCCAATTCACGGTCTGAGTCGAGCCGTCGGGCATTTTAAGGTCGACGTTGAATCGCACGTCGAAGTCGGGATCCATGCGAAACAGGTTGTTCGTCAGGTTGTACGTGTGCTGGGAGTCGAGCGCCAGGAGCTGCACGTACTGCCGCAGGCCGGGGAACTCGCGGAGCCGGCTCTCGATCGGCGCGTTGCTCGCCCGGGACGTGACCGCCACGAGCACCGCGAAGATGTGCAGGAACAGCAGGAACGACAGGAGCGTTCGGAGCCCTTCGGAGGGGGCCGAGGCTGGAGACGAAGCCGAGTGGGGCGTGGACATGGAGCGCGTCGTAGGGGTTGGGGAGGCTGCCGAGAGCTGGTTACTGTGTGAACGTCTCGAAAGTTGGTAGATAAGCGGATGTGGCCATCAGGGCATGATTTGCAGGGTGGCTGGTGTTTTGCGCTGCAAAACACCAGCCACCCACAACGGTGACACTCGTGCCTGGTTACTCAAGTATGCCACCGGAATTGACTGGCGGAGAGGGGGGAGGCGGAATTTGAGTGCATAAAAAAACCGGGCCTCCCAAGCAGAACTTGAGAGGCCCGGCAGAGCGTTTCGCCTTGTCAGACGCTTGGTCGACCGTTCAGGGCAGAGTGCGGTCGGTCGTGGGCGTTTGAGGGCTATCTCGCGTGAGGGTTAGCTCACGCTGGTGAAACTAGCGCACGAAGCTGACCGTGCGGAAGCCACGATTGATGCTCGAGGTCTTCGGGGCCGGCGGAGCGGCCGGCTTCTTGTCGTCAGCCTTCGGAGCGGCAGCCGGGGCAGCACCGCTGCACGGCTTCGGGCAGCAGCAAGCCTTCGGAGCGCAGCAGGCCGGAGCACAGCAGCGAGCACGCAGGCGAGCGAACAAGCCACCGCAGCAGCCGTCGCAACGATCCTTGTGGCACTTGTGGCAAGCGGTGCAGCTGCCCTTGCAGGCGTCTGAGCACGAGCACGAGCAGCCGTGGCCGGCGACGGCCTTGCTGCTCTCGCCACCCAACAACACAATACCGACGACCGCGAAGAACATCGCGAGTCCGAGAACAAATGCACGATTCATGAATTCCTCCTAACAAACTAAAACAGGTACCGTACCGTAAAAACACGTGGCCGTTCTAAACCTAGGAGCGCCTCTCGAACAACGGCCGTTTGGAGAGGAGCCGGTTAACCGCGTCCCGCCCTATCAGCTGAACCCACTTTTCTCGGATAGCCCTGTGAACTTTACCGATTACGTGAAATACAACCGACGTAGCAGGCTAGGTTGAATAAGCTAGCACCGGTAAAGTCTATGTCAAGTACCGACGTTATCGGTCAAGGACTTTGGGTGCCAAGCGTGACATGCGTTATCTGCGTCAAGTTGGCATTCAACTCTAAGCGACAATCTCAACGCCAACCCCATAAAACAAAAAAAGACAGGGTTCGCCAGACCTCTGGAGAACCCTGTCTTGTCTGCAATCGTTGCAACGGGCAGGACCGGAATGATCCGGATCGACCGTCGTCAAGTCATTCTATAGCAACTACTTAAGCTGCGGATTGGCCGTCGTGCCCGGGCGGACCGCTTGGATCGCATCCGGAGCTACGCCCGAGGGCGGAGCAACTCCCGCCGGGACTTGCGACGCGGTACCGGGTGCGGGCGCTCCCGTCCCAGGAGCACCTGCAGCCACTGCCCCCTGGGGGGCAGGTTCGATCGGCTTGGCCGACGGATCGGTCGCTCGTTTAATCGCCAAATCGTTAATCTGCTGAAATTTGGCGAGCATGTCCTGCGGATCTTCAAAATTGAAGTACACGACATCGAGGTCCTCAAAGGGCGTGATCCCCATGCCGACGATTCGCCAGCCCTCGGCCTCTTTGTGGATCATCCACACGATCTCATCGGTCTTCGGCTTGCCCGTGTCGTCGATGTCGGTCCACTTGCTGGCGACATAGGCCCCTTGGTCGTTGGCGTCGCCGACGAGCTTGCACTCGCCGACTTCGTACTTGGCGGTCTCGCTCCCTTGCGGGGCGACTTGCAGGTCGTACTTCTTTGTGTTCTCGACCGAGAGCTTGGTCAGCAAGGCCTCGGCGGTTCGATCGTCACCTTTGCACACAGCGGCCAAGAACCGATCGATGACCTGTTCGGGCTTGAGGTCGGCCGGAATCACGACGGCCGGTGCCTTGGCGACTTCGCCTTGCGGAGCGCTGCTCCCCGAGCAACCCGTCAGGGCCACGGCAATCAACAGACCCACGCTTAAAAACCAACGGACGCCATCCATGGCGATGATCTCCTGACACGAGTGAACGATGAAATGGACGCTCTCCGAGCCGATGCGCGGGGGAGAGTTTCGCAGGATCGACTGCGGGGGTCAAGACAAGATCGCGGCCCGTGCTAGCAGGGGGAAGGGGCATTCGTTAGCCGCGACGCGCAGCGGAGCGCGTAACCGTGGGCGTTACTGGCGATACGCTGCCATGTCTACGCGCTCCGCTGCGCGTCGCGGCTAACGACAGAAGCTCCTCACCCCGCCCCCAAGCCTCGATCAAACGCCTCTTGATCGCGCTGATACAACGCCAGTTGCGACTCGAATGTCCCGCTCGAGATCCGCCATTGCGGGTTCTCGTCGGTGTAGGCGTTGGCATGGGCGACGAAGACCCGGTAGAGGAATTTGAACAAATGCCGTGGCACGCGTAGCGTCCGCAGGCCTTCGATCAAGCGGCGGTCGCTGACGTCGTCGTCGAACAACGAGCGGAGCGACGGATTTTTCCCCGCCGCGGCACAGGCCTTCAGCCGGGCATTGGCCACATCGTACAACGCCTCGCCCGTCCATTCGAGCGATGGGATCATGTTCTGCTTGTCGAGCCGGGCCCGCTGATAAAACTCCCGATCCTCGCGGTCAATAAAGTACGACAACTCGATGGGTAACAGCAGCTTGAATCCAATCCCCGGGTGTTTGAGGAACTTGTTGTCGAGCATCGGCCAAAGCAAGGCCCGCATCTGGTCAGGCGACCCGTTCACCAAATGCGGCTCGTCCAGCCGGTCGACAATGACCAGCACGCTGGCCACCCCCAGGGCATCGAGCACCCCTTGGAATTTTCGCAGCAGCTCGTAGCGATCGTCGGTTCGTTCTTTGTCGGGGAGCGGTTGGCCGGCCAACTCGTCGTTCGTAAAGTGCATGAGCACCTGCCGCAACGGGTTGGCCTCGTGCTGCACCACGCGCAACTGCTGCGTGATGCCCCGCGCGCGCCACAGCCATTTGCCGGTGCGTGCCAACCACGGCACCCAGAGCAGTGCCACGACCAAATACGGCCAGGGGGTAAACAGCACGTCCCAACGCTGCTGCCAAATGATGAGCGCCGCCACGGCCAGCGTCGTCAACCAACCGAGCGCGACGGTCCACTGCGACCGCCAAGTGCGAAACCGCAGCTTGCGACGCAGCCGATGCCACCGTTGCCTAAACGGCTCGGCCGTCGATTGATCGTAACACGCGGCCAACAACAGCAGATCACGCGCTTGATGCCGGTTGAGTCGCGTGACGTCGACATTGCCCAACCCCCGGGCCGTCACGGTGTCTTTCTGGCCGTTGAGGATCGTGTCGACCAACTGCGTTGTCCCCAGCACGAGGATCGCGTCCATGTGGTCCCACAATCGCCAGTGCGACAGCACGCGGTCGCCACGCTGTTGCCGACGGCTGAGCTTGTTGCAGAACTGATTCAGCAGCGGGTTGAAGTCGTCGTACTCGATGACCAGCGTGCGGCGGTCGGGGTGTTCCTGGTTGTATCGCGCCACATGCCGCACGATCTGCAACCGCATGGCGGTCTTGCCCGCCCCTTTCTCACCAAACACGACCGACGTGGCCGGATCGCCCGGGTCACCGTAGATTTTGTCCCAGGTCGGATGGTACGTGCTCGAGATGCAATGCTCTTTGAACACGGGGTCGGTCTGAGCGTCTTCCTCGGCAAACGGATTCGCGACCACGCCGTGATGGTCGAGGAACTGCTGAATTTTCATGCACGGTTCCGTGTGCTGGACTCACGACAAGTAACTCCCTTCTCCCAAAGAGAGAGGGATTTTCATTCACCCCTTCTCCCTCCGAGAGAAGGTGGCGGCGTAGCCGCCGGATGAGGGTGGCTCGCAGCGTCATTCGGCTTCGCGCTCGGTCATAGCGGCTTCGCGCTCTGCACGCGCGCATACCAACTCACGCTGCGCTCCACCCTCACCCGGCCTTCGGCCACCCTCTCCCAAAGGGAGAGGGATTTTCAAAGACTTATTTCAGCTTCAGCCCTTCAATCATCTTGTTGAAGTTGGCCTCGTGCATCGCGACGGTCTTGGCCGGACCATAGAACTTCACGAAGTAGTTGCCCGCCTTCTTCGTCTGAATGATCGCCGCAATCATGCGGTAGTTCGGTCGCTCGACCCCTTTGCCGGGCACGAACGGGCCGGGCTTGTCCTCATACGTGCCGGTCACGTCCACGATCACCACATCGCAACCGCCTGAGGTCGTGTTGCGGACTTTCGCTTTCTCGCGGGTGCTCGTGCCGTCGGGCTGGATGAACTGACCGCACCAGCGATTGATGTTGTCTTCAATGCTGCCGCCGGCCCCCATGACCGTCGCGCGACCGGGCAGTTCGTCCCCTTCGGCCGCCTTGGCTTCAAACTCGGCCTCGATGATCCGCACGCGCGGCTGCTTCTTGGTCCAGCCGGCCGGTACTGGCATCGAGTACGCCCCTTCGGCGATCTCGTAAAATACGTCCTCGGCACTCACAGCCGAAGTGCTGAGCAGCGACGAGGCGACCAGAGCCGCCGCAACGAGAAGGTTGGTTCGACACAACCGCATGGTTCATCTCCCGAGCAAAGGGTGCAAATCGAGCCGACTTCGCGTCCGGCCCAGATAGGTGGTCAACGACGATCAACGGCCGCCTATTCTAGTCTCTGTCGCGTTCCACTCCAACCGGCAAGCTGGGGAAAGTGCGAAGTGCTGAGTGCTCAGTGGAAGAACGCTGAAGCGACGCGCGCCACGGTTACGCGCTCGGCTCCAGGGGCTATTGATCCTCAGATAACCAGCTTCGCAGGCCGAGCAATGCGAGGCCGGTATTAATCGGACTCCCGCTGGTCGTCCTACTTAACTTAATGAACTGAAACTCAATAACGAACCGGCCGATCAACCCGCGAGCTTAGCCTGCGGCGGCTTTCATCTCGGCCAACTGCTGCGCGGTGCCGACGAGTCGGTCCCAATGCTCGATGATGTAGGCCGGCGGACCGCCAACCTGCGCGACCACTTGCGCCAACTCCTCGGTCGGCACCATTTCGATCGCGTCCCAAGGACAGACCTTCAGGTCGTATGGGTTCGTCTTTTTGCCCGGGATGTGCACGCACACCTCGCAACCCACGCAGCGCTCGAAATCGATCTCGCACCAGCTTTGCAGATTGTGGAACTGGTCGTACTGCTGAATCTTGTTGATGCAGTCGACAGGACAGACCTCAAGACACGACTCGCAGCCGGTGCAGTTGTCGGCATTGATGACGGCGATCTCTTTGGGCAGTTTCTTGCGAGGGCCTGCTTTGGCCATCGGTGTGTCCTTACCAAGTTCGTGAAGTTTTTCACATGTCCCGCTGTGTAATCTTAGGCAATGATCGGCTCGCGGCCAACGGCTCCTGCGATCGATTTCCAAAGAGCGTCTAACAAAATGGCAGCGGAGAGGGGGACAGACCCAGTCCCCAGCCTTTTTGTTAGACGCTCTAAGTTTAATCAAATCATAGACTTGGAATGCTCTCGCCGCGCATCAAATCGGCATAGCTTTGCCGCTCACGGATCCGATGGCTCTGGCCGTCGAGCAGCATCACCTCGGCCGCCAGCGGCTTGCTGTTGTAGTTGCTCCCCATCGCAAATCCATATGCCCCCGCGTTTTCAATCACCAGCAGGTCACCAATCTCGGCCTCGGGCAGCGGACGGCTACAGACAAAGCCCCCCTCGGCTTGGGTGAAGATGTCGCCACTCTCGCACAACGGGCCACCCACCACGGCGTTGATCGAGCCACGCCGGGCCTCGGGATGCTTGGGGCACACGGCCATCGGGTGATGCGAGCCGTACAGGATCGGCCGAGCCAAATTGTTAAAGCCGGCGTCGAGCAGGTAGAATACATTACTCCCCATCTGCTTGATCGCCCGAATCTCGCTCACGAGATACCCGCTTTCGCAGACCAAGTATCGCCCTGGCTCAAGTTCCAACCGCACAGGATGCCCGAACGCCTCTTGCAGCCTGTTGCGCGTGGCGTTCCACAGATCGTAATACGTTTCGAGGTCGACGAACGTATCGCCGGCCTTGTAGGGCACGGGCAAACCGCCCCCGGCACTGATGGTCGTGAGCGATCGGCCCACCTGCTGCGCGATGGTCTTCATCGAGCTGCACACTTGCGAAAGATGCTCCAAGTCGGTGCCCGAGCCAATATGCAAATGCAACCCCGTCACGGTAATGCCATTCTGATCGGCGAGCCGCAGGCAGTGGTCGAGCTGTTCGTGCCAGATGCCGTGCTTCGATTGTTCTCCGCCGGTGTTGGTCTTTTGGCTGTGACCATGCCCGAAGCCGGGATTGATACGCAGCGTGATGTTCGCGCCCGGCTTGCGGGCCCCGAGTTGTTCGATCATGTCGGGGGAGCCGCAATTGACGTGCAGGTCGTGTTTCACGACCAAGTCGAGCGCGTCGCGGTCGAAGATGTCGGCGGTGTAGACGATCGGCGGCACGTCGCCATGCGGTTTGAATCCGGCCGCCAGGGCGCGATGAATTTCGCCGGCGCTTACGGCGTCGACCACGACACCATGTTTGCGCATGAGCGAGAGGATGGCGATATTCGAGCAGGCCTTCTGCGCGTAGCGCACGACATCAAAGGCCTGGAGGTCCTGGATGCGGCGGATGATCGTGTTGCCGTCGTAGATGTAGGTCGGCGTGCCGTATTGCTGCGCCAGGGCATGCAACGATTGGCCGGCAATCTCGCTCCGCAGGGTCGGAAAATCGTCGGCCGTCGCCGCGCGGCGAATATCAAGGGTGGGCATGGGAAAGACCATTCCAAAGAGAAATAAACAACTACTTCTTGAGTTTAACTTTCAACGTGACTTTGCCAAGGTTGTCGGAGAGTTGGTGCCATTCGTCGCGGCAACGGGCCAATAGCTTGCCGCTGTTCGGAGCCATGAACGAGCCGGTCGAACCCAACTCGAACGGTTCGCTGAGCGCGAATTCCTTCGCGGTGTCCTCGTAGAGGATCACCCCTTCGAGGCGTCCGAGGCCATCGGAGTCTCCTGCTGGCGTGACCTTAGCAGCCTCCTTCGAGGTTTGCCAAGCCCCGGTCGCCGTGAATTCATACATGCTGTCTGCAACGACCATCGCTTGCGTGGGTTGCCAGCCTCGTTGGGCGTCGATCGTGCTGGTCAACCCACTCGAGCCTGCGGGAGCCAGAAACTTCTTCTTCCAATCGATGGCCACCAAGTCGCTCCGGAATCCGTTGCTCATTTTGGCGATAAAGAACTTGTACTCGAACGTGATCTCGCGCGCCATGTCGCCATAGGCCTGCTCGAAGCTGTTGGGACGCTCGAGCAGAATATCGAGCCCCAGCGGGCGAAACTTGGCCGCGTAATTCGGATTGTTGGCCAACAGATGACACAGTGCCCAACGCCAAGCGTAGTTCTGCCAGCTATCGCCGGTGCGCTCAGCGTTGTTCACGATGCCGTTGAGCGATTTGATCTCGTTCTCGCGCAGGTATTGCACCACGCCGTCATGAATCTTGACGCTGAAATCTTTCTCGCGCCAGTATTGGCCCATCTCGGCCATGCCCTCGCTGTACCACACCGGCCCGGTCGTGCCAAACGCCATGCCGCAATAAGCATGCACCGCCTCGTGTTGCGGCGTGCCGCGATCGGCCGAGCAATAACAGGTCGCCTTCATGTTGAGATCAATCTTCGCGCCGTTGGGGCCCCGGCGATAGGTCCCTTGCGTGCGCGTGACACCGCCGCCGGCGGCGACACTCGCCCGACCGTCAGGATCGATCGACCCCTCGGGAAAGTTCGCCAGGTCGCGAATCACGTAGGTCTCGATCACCCCCGCCGGCGGTCGCCCCCAGTAGACACTGATCAGCGCAAGCATCTTTTCCAACCGCTGAAGAAGCTCCTGCGCCTCGACCGCGCTCAGATCGGTGTGCATGAAGAAGTTTTGCGAGCGAACGTCGCGGACCTTGGCCTTGGGGTCGTCCGCGTTCGACTTGACTGCCACGCCCGCCTTGGTGGCTTGCGCAAAGCAATGGCCTAAATCTCCTGCCAATACCACGCACGTTATCAACACGGCTCCAGTCCACGACGATCGGCTCATTTTATCTTGCCCAATCAAAAAGGACGGTTGGGGTGACGACCCATTGCCCCCAGTATAGCGAGCGAAGAGCGGGTTGCGAAAAAGGTTCAAAATCGGCAGCAAGCTGTCGGGCTGGAACCCGCAATCGGCCTGTACCTGGTAAGGTCGAGCGGTGCCAAACACTGCACCAACGGACGACACCGCGACCGTTTGTGGAGACACCATCATGCGTTGCACACCAAGTTGGAACCGAATCGCTCTGACGGTCATGGCGCTTTCCCTTGCAATACCCAGTGCCTCGCTGGCCCGCGGAGGTGGCGGCGGCCACAGCAGCAGCGGCGGGAATAGCAGTAGCGGGCATAGCCGTGGTAGTCACTCCAGCGGCGGCCATAGCGTCTCCGGCGGCCACAGTATGTCCGGCGGCCACAACTTCTCGGGCGGGCAACGTATGTCCGGCAGCCACAGCTTCTCCGGCGGCTCTCACCACAGCGGCAGCAATAGCTTCTCCAGTGGAATCCGTCAGAGCGGCAGCAGCATCTCGTCGGGTGCGATGCGACCCGGTGGTAACTCGTTCAGCGGTAGCCACAACCTCTCGGGCGGCCGCTCATTCGGAGCTTCCTCGCCTAGCCACACCCTCTCGCCCGGCGCGACGCGCCATACCCCCTCGTTCACGCAACGACACTTCGGCTCGACATCCCTCACCGGCCCGACCATGCATCAGGGCAACTTTTCCTCATCGTTGGGCCAACGCAGCTCAGGCACGAGCCACAGCAGCTTTTTGAGTCGTCATGGAGCGACCAGCGGCACGGACAGTCACATCGGTCGTGCCGTGAACTTGTCGGGCAACACCACGCACGCATCGTCCTTACACACCAACTCCGCTGCCTCGCTCGGCCCTTATCGCGCGAACCATCATCACAGTAGCCACGGAAATGGCACTTGGAATCATCATCCAAACGGCAATGGGAACACCGGCAACCGCTCGTCGTTCTACTTTGGATTGGGTTACCCGTTCGGTTTCGGACTCGGATTCGGCTCTCCTTACAGCAACTATGGCTACCGCCGTTCGTATGGCTCTCCGTATTATTGCTACAGCCCCTCTGGAATCGGCGTGGGTTTAGGTTACGGCCTCGGCTACGGCTACGGCAGCAACTACGGTTACTCACCTTACGATGCTCAGGTCACCACACCGCTCACGGCCGTCAATCAGACCGTGGCGAGTGTCTCGCCCGACTTGGCCTCAACCCCTACGCAAGGCTTTGCCAGCGAGTTCACCGCGCAAGGCGAGGCGGACTTCAAAGCGGCCCGCTACGACCATGCCATTCGCAGTTGGCGACACGCGCTGGTCGACGACCCCGACAACGGCGCGCTGGTCCTGCTCTTGGCTCAAGGACTGTTCGCGACGGGCCGGTACGACGAGGCGGCCGGAGCCGTGCAGGCCGGCATGTCGATGCTCCCGCAAGACAAATGGGGCCTCGTCGTTAGCAACTACAGCGAACTGTATCGCGGCAACCAAGACTACACCGATCAACTCCGCGCCCTCGAAAACGCCAGCGAGAAAACGCCTGACTCTCCCGCCATGCGTTTCTTGCTCGGCTATCACTACGCCTACCTGGGCTATCCCAAGCAAGCCGTGCGCGAGCTGACCAAGGCAGGCGAGTTGGCACCGCAAGACGAGCTCACCAAGAAATTGCTCGCCGAGTTCACCGCCAAGCTCAAGCCCGGCGAGTTGCCCCCAGCAGCAACACCGGCCCTGTTGCCCGCTCCAGAGAACAAAAATTAAACCGCGCGCTTTGATCCAGCGACTTCACATGGGGTGGCCCGGACAACTCGTTGTCCGGGTCGCGCGAGCGACAAGAGCCGCAGTTGGGTAACGATTCCATTCCCTCTTACGGCTTCACCGTTGCTTGCGCCAGCAATATCACTCGACCGCGGCCGCTCATGTGAGCTGCCGCGGTTTTTTTATGTCCAAATTTGCATCTCGAAGAATGCTCGATTAGTCTGACCAACTCCATCCAGTTCAGCTCACCTCGCCAGGCGCCGCACGCATCATGGGCAATCCCAACGAACTCCTCCGTCGCGATCTCATCAAACTCGCCGCCTCGACCGGCGTCCTCTCCCTGGCCGGCCAAGCCACCGCGCAAACCGCCGAGCCGCCGAAGAAAAAGCTCCGCGTCGGCGTCATCTCGGCCGCGATCGACGGCAAGCCGCAACCACGCAACGGACACACCTGGCTGTTCGCCCAATACTTCCACCCGCGCTGCGATCTCGACATGCTCAAAAAGCATGCCGCCAACTTTCATCCCAGTTGGCTCAAAACCTACCGCAACCCGGCCCGCGGCTTCGACCTGCTCCCCTTCGCCGATACCGAAATCACCCACTACTACGATGCCGACCCCAAGTCGGCGGCTCCGTTCGCCGACGTGTTCCCCGGCGTGCAGGTAGCCACGAACTTGGAGAAAATGGCCCTCGAAGTCGATGCCGTCTGGCTCGGCGACGCCTCGGGCAAAGGGGACGATCACTTCGACCTGATCGCGCCATTTCTTGCCAAAGGCATACCGACGTTCTGCGACAAGCCCATCGGCGGCACCGTCGCCGGAACGAAAAAGATTCTCGACTTCGCCAAGCAACATCAAGCGCCGCTTATGTCGGGGAGCATCTTCAATTACGAATGGGGCATGGAGGCCGCCAAACGCATGCGCGACTCGGGCGAGTTCGGCCAGCTCGAACACGTCTCGGCCCGATTGTTCAGCCGCTACTCGTTGCCCGCCTGGATGATCTATGGCCAGCACCCCGTCTGGACAGTCGTCACGCTCATGGGCGCCGGCGTCGACGCGATCAGCCTCTACGAGTACAACGACACCTGTCATGGCCTGATCACCTATGCCGACCGCTATCCGTGCCATGTCTGGTATGGCCAGCCTTACGAACGCTTCGAGTACGATCGGACCGACGTGTACTTCAAGAAAAAGCTGTACTCGTACACGCCTAGCATCGAAGGGGCGTTTGATCTCGGCCACCACTACCAGATGCTCCGCATGGCGGCGACCTTCCGACAGATGGCGCTCACTCGCATCGAGCCCGACACGCATCAGGCCATTCTCGAAGTGACCGCCATCGTTCACGCCGGCGCCAAGTCACTGCAAGAAAAGAGCCGCCAAGTGAAACTCGCCGAGGTGCTGGGGTAGCTTGCACCTCCTCACCCAAGCCGGCGGCTTTGCCGCCGGTCATCGTGTTGTTCATCGTTTTCCAACGAGCGGGGGTCGTCAGGCCCCCGATATCGTCGCGAAGGAACACACTCTGGCCATACACACATTCACTCCGTTGCTAAGCATCGTGTGACTTATTGGAGTCCGCTGCGATAGGGGGAACCCATCAGGAGGCTCGCGAACGCCCGTCATGCCCGCACAGATAGACCTTGTCATGCCCGCGCAGGCGGGCATCCAGTGGACATCGTCACTCGACAATGACGCAGCACTCAAGGCCAAGGCGACTGGCTAGGTCTTACCCCGTATGACTCATTCACTCGCAACCTATCTCCGCCTTACGCCGACCCACCCTGTCCCCGTTTCCGTCCCAATAAGTAGAATGTCCGCTTTGCTCTCCCCGTCATGGTGCAAATCTTGGGCGTCACGGATTTCAGGATCGAGATAACCGTGTGTCCGAGTCATTCAGGGACGAAGACATGCACCCCGCAGGCAGATATGGGGCGATTGGCACGAAAGTTCCTGCCGCCCATTGAACGCTCACTTGGATGGTCGAGTCAGGTCGATAATCTGAATGTGACTTGATGCACGAACGATTCAACCGCAGGTGATCGCATGGGTGTGATGCCACGTAAGTCCGGCGACAACTTCATCATCACATCGGACCGACTGGTGGGTGAACTCCCGACGAAGCATGCTGCAAAGCGGTCGTCAACCGAAGCGTTTCAAGTTTGGACGGGTGACGGTTGGTCCATGTCCATCAATACCGCTGCGACTTTTTCCGCTCTGGATACAGCCGACGAATACATCCGAGCGAACTATGATCGTGTGATGCGTTGAGCGATAAACCGTGACAGAATCAGATAGCGTCGATCGCCGGGTTGGCCATCCAGGCCAAGCCTAGTTGGCACGACACGCGAACTGAACCTGACCCTGTCACGCGCCTCCGATCATTCGCCCCCGGCGATAGGTCCGCAGGGCCGTACTCCGGGGGTATCCAGCATCGCGCACCGATGCCGATTCATGGTGACAAACTCGCGCGATCGGTGTGCTGCCCTGGGCGAAGCCAATATCAAAACCAAGCTGTTAGACTCGCCCAGTCGCCCCCTGGCGTACGCGACGTTCCGTCGCTATCAACAGGGGCTACGGTCAAGTGGTGGGTCCAAGAAGTTTG
>CAZZBK010000080.1:0-6883 GCA_964652155.1 uncultured Planctomycetaceae bacterium
CACGGGCAAGCTGGTCCAATATCCGGCTGATCCCAGGTACGGCGCGTTTCAAGAAGCGGCCCGTAACTCACCGCTCATCGGCGCGGTTCCCCTGTTTCATACCTATGCCCTGGGCTGCACCGACTCGTCACTCGTGTTGCGCACGTTCGACTTGTTGAGAGGAGTCATCGCCGAATCCTATCGGCACAAACTGGCTGAGGTTGAACCAGGAGCACCACATGGTCGCATTGGCATCATTCATGGCTATTGCACCGGTCTGCCATTGAGTCCCGCGTGGCATGGCAACTTTGCCGTCGTGCCTGAAAGTTGGCGACAACGGATTACCGACTTCTGTCAAATCGAAAAACTAATGAGCCTCGATCTTAGCGGACATTTGCAAAACGAGCATGCGCGCTCGATCTTGACCTACGAGCACGACGGACATCCAACGCCAATGGGGCATTACCTGATCGCCTCGGCGCTGGCGAGCGAACTGCTCAAACAGCCGGAACTACTTGAGCTTGCCCAACGGCGACGCCTGGAAAACCCCTCGCGCACGGAGCCGGCCACGGCGACTCAGGTCAAGCGACCTCCCCTGTCATCGCAGCGCTAGGCGAAGGATCATCGCGAAGCCATCGCCCGCGGCGAACCGGAGCCCAGGTCTCTCGTACCACTCTCTGAGTGGCAAATTTCGCGGCCCCTGTAGCTTTGCGGCACGTATAATAGCCTGCCGAGTTCGCCGTCGAGCACTTGTTTATTCTCGGGCCTATGATTGCTGATCGTTCGTTGCATGACACCCTGCTGACCGACCGAGTGCGGTTGCGTCGCTTGCTGCGCACGATTGAAGATCGCGAGCGTGCCAAGCAACCGTGCGATGACAGCCGCCAGGCGTTCGAGCAACTGCTCGCCAACTCGCGGCGTAGGTTCAACGAGCGACGGCAGAGCATTGCGACGATCGAGTTCGACGAGTTGTTGCCGATCAACGCCCGACGCGACGAAATCGCCCGCGCGATCGAGGCCAATCCGGTCACCATCGTCTGCGGCGAAACCGGCTCGGGCAAGAGCACGCAACTGCCAAAGATTTGCCTGTCGCTGGGGCGAGGCATCGCGGGGCTCATCGGTCACACGCAGCCCCGTCGCATCGCGGCCCGCAGCGTCGCCGCGCGAGTCGCCGAGGAACTGAACACAGCTCCCGGGCAACTCGTGGGGCACAAGGTCCGCTTCACCGACGCGACCGGTCCGCAAACACTGATCAAGTTGATGACCGATGGCATCTTGCTCACCGAGCTTAAAAGCGACCGGTTCCTCGACGCCTACGACACGATCATCATCGACGAGGCGCATGAGCGGTCGCTGAACATCGACTTTCTGCTCGGCCACTTGCACCGGCTGTTGCCGCGGCGGCGAGACCTGAAATTGATCATTACCTCGGCCACGATCGACGCCGATCGGTTCGCCGAACACTTTGCCACGACCCGCGGTCCGGCGCCGATCGTCGAGGTGTCGGGGCGTGGCTACCCGGTCGAGGTCCGCTACGCGCCGCTTGAGCCCACCGAGGATGCCAGCGAACCGGACATGGTGCGCGCCGCGGCCGACGCAGCCGCGGAACTGTGCCGCGAGGGGCTTGGTGATTTGCTCGTGTTCATGCCCACCGAGCGACACATTCACGACGCGGCCAAAGCCCTGCGGGGCCGCGCGGCGTCGCTGGGCAATCCCGAGATACTGCCGCTGTACGCTCGCCTGTCGGTCGCCGAGCAGCAGAAGGTCTTCCGCCCGCACTCGCAACGCCGCATCGTGTTGGCGACCAACGTGGCCGAGAGTTCGCTGACGGTGCCTGGCATTCGCTATGTGATAGACACCGGCACGGCGCGGATCAGCCGCTATTCGAGCCGCACGCGCATGCAACGGCTACCGATCGAGGCGATCTCGCAGGCCTCGGCCGAGCAACGCAAGGGTCGCTGCGGCCGCGTGGGGCCCGGCATCTGCGTGCGTCTCTACGGCGAGGAAGACTTTCGCAGTCGAGATGAGTACACGCTGCCTGAAATCCAGCGGACGAATTTGGCCGCGGTCGTGCTCCAGGGGCTTACGCTCGGTCTGGGGGACCTCAATGAGTTTCCGTTTCTCGACCCGCCCCGGAGCGAGTCGATCCGCGACGGTTACCGCACGTTGTTCGAGTTGGGTGCGATCGACGAGCACGATCAGCTCACGCCGCTGGGCAAACGCATGGGCGCGCTGCCGATCGACCCTCGCACGGCCCGCATGGTGCTCGCCGCGCACGACGAGCATTGCCTGCACGAAGTGCTGATTATCGTCGCGGCCCTCGAAGGACAGGACCCGCGCGATCGGCCTGCCGATCAGGCCCAGGCCGCCGACGGTTGCCATCAACAGTTCGCCAAAGAAGACAGTGACTTTCTGTTCTTTTTGGGCCTCTGGGATGCCGTGCATAAATGGAAAAGCGAGCTGTCGCGGAGCAAGTTCGAAAAGGCTTGCCGACAGAACTTTCTCAGCCCCACGCGGGTCCGTGAGTGGCTCGAAATTCATCGTCAACTCGTTGAACTCATCAGCGAGCGGGGTGGTGTATTTACCGAGCGAGCAGGCGACCCGTTGAAAATCCATCCCCGGCGTGACGACTACGCCGCGATCCACAAGGCGCTCGTTGCCGGCTTGCTCTCGAATGTCGCGTTTCGGGACGAAGGCAACGACTACCTCGTGGGAGGCGGCGGTCGGGCGAGTGTCTGGCCCGGCTCGGGCGTGTTCGCCAAAAAGCCCAAGTGGATCGTGGCCGGCGAGCAGATCGAGACCACCAAGCGGTACTTGCGTACCTGCGCGCGGATCGACCCCGCCTGGATCGAATCGCTTGGCCGACATTTGATCAAACGGACTCATCACGATCCGCATTGGGACGGTCGCGCGGGCGCGGTCATGGGCTACGAACGCATCACGCTGTTCGGGCTCCCGATCATCCCGCGCCGACGGTGTCGCTACGGCAGCGTCGACCCCGAACGATCGCGGCAGTTGTTCATTCAACATGCCCTTGTCGAGGGAGACATCCAAACGCGCGGCGCGTTTCTCGAACACAACCAGCAGTTGCTTGAGCGGCTCAAAGGCTGGGAGCACAAATCGCGACTTGAGCTGTTGAGGACCGACGACGCGCGGTACGAATTTTACGACAAGATCATCCCTGCCGAGCTTTGCGATACGCAGCAGTTTGAGCGCTGGCGAAAGGACATCGAGCGCGAAGACAAGCAGCGATTGTTCATGCAACCCTCGGATCTATTGGCCGATCCGAGCGACGCGGTTGACGACGCCGCGTATCCCGACGCGATCGAAACCCCGGCGTTCCAATTGCCGCTCACCTATCGACACGAACCGGGCGCGGCCAACGACGGCATCACGCTCACCGTGCCGGTCGAGGGACTCAATCAACTCGATCGACAGCGGGTCGGTTGGCTCGTGCCGGGCTTGCTCGACGAGAAGGTCGCGGCACTGATCAAGTCGCTCCCCAAGGCGATTCGGACCTGCTTCGTGCCGGTGCCTGAAACTGCCCGACGGGTCGTCGAGCGGCTTCAATTTGGGCGCGGGTCGATCCACTCGGCGGTCGCCGAAGTGCTCACGCAACTCAGCGGTCGAGCGGTGCGAATCGACGATTTCCGGGACGAAAAGTTGCCCGACTATTTGCAGATGAACGTCCGCGTGGTCGACGCGCAGGGCAAAACCCAATCGCAAGGACGCGACCTCGCGGCGATCCGTTCCCAACTCGGCGGCAGCAACGTCGAACGGCAAGGAGCGATCGACCATGCCCAGTGGCGGCGCGACAAGATCACGGCCTGGGATCTCGAGTCGTTTCCGGTCGAGGTGGATGTGATTCGCGGCGGCGTGGCGATGAAAGGCTATCCGGCGCTCGTCGATCGTGGCGACAGCGTTTCGCTCCGATTGCTCGACCTGCCGCAACGTGCCAAGCAAGCGACCAGCGCTGGATTGCGAAGGTTGTATTATCTGGCCCAGCGACGTGAGTTGGAAACGCAGGTGCAGTGGTTGCCGAACCAAAATCAATTGTTTCTCTGGGGCTCGGGCCTGGGCGACCCCTCGTACTTGCGTGAGCAGTTGGCGCTGCTCATCGCCGAGCGGGCATTTGTGCCCCACGAGCAATTTCCGCGCGACGCGGCCGAATATCAAAAGCAGCTCAATCGCGGCAAGCAACACATCACGGTCGCGGTGCAAGACGTCGTGGCGCTCGTCGCGCCGTTGCTCAAAGGATATCACGAAGCACGATTGCTCGTGGAACCGTCGCCGCCGCCCTCCTACCAAGCGACGCTCGACGACCTGCGATCGCAATTGGAGCAGCTCACGAGCAAGAACTTCTTGACCCTCACGCCTTGGCGGCAATTGTCGCATTACCCGCGTTATTTGCGTGGCATGGTCATGCGCTGGGACAAGCTGCGCGGCGGCCGATTGGCACAAGATCAGCAGCATCTCAGCGAGTTGCAGCCGCGCTGGCGCGCGTACCTCGAACGCCGCGCCCGACACGAAGAACACGACCTGCACGACCCCGATTTGGACGTGTATCGTTGGCTCTTCGAGGAGTGGCGGATCTCGCTATTTGCCCAGGAGTTGGGGACCGCCGCGAGCGCGTCGGCCAAACGGCTCGACAAACTCTGGGATCAACTGCGTCTCTGACGAAAGCTAGTCGGCGAAGCGTGTGTGATTTACAATCGAGCGAGTGATCCCCATGAGCTTGGGACGTCGGTCGACGTTGATCGTCCTTTTTGTCATTTTCATCTGCCGGAGCGTGCTGATATGAACCGTCTGTTGACTTGGTCGCTCGTTTGCTTGTTGCCCCTGGCTGCCCAGGCGGCTGATAGTTGGCCGAACTGGCGTGGTCCGAGCTCGAACGGTGTCGCCCCCGGCAAGAGCTACCCGACCACCTGGAGCACGTCACAAAATATGAAGTGGAAGGTCGAGTTGCCCGGCCCCGGCGCGTCGACCCCCATCGTCTGGAACGATCGCATCTACCTGACGCTGGGTAAGGAAGGCAAGAACAGCGTGTTGGCGCTCGACCGCTCGGGCAAGACCGCCTGGCAAACGACGCTCGATGCCGAACGACCCGGCAAGCACAAAAAGGCGACGGGGAGCAACTCGTCGCCGACGACCGATGGCCAGCACGTGTATGCGTACTTCAAGAGCGGAACGCTCGCGGCGCTCGATTTGAGCGGCAAGGTCGTTTGGGAGCAGAACCTGCAAAAGCTCTACGGCGAAGATACCCTGTGGTGGGATTTGGGGACGTCCCCCGTGTTGACCCAGCAGCATGTGGTGGTCGCGGTCATGCAGACCGGGCCATCGTATCTGGCGGCGTTCGATAAGCTCACCGGCAAACCGGCCTGGAAGCAGGATCGCAACCTCGACGCCCCCAGCGAGGCGGCGCAGAGTTACTCGACGCCGGTCGTGGTCGACGAGAACGGCAAGCAAACACTGGTCGTGCTGGGCGCTGATCATGTGACGGCGCATGCTGCCGAGACGGGCAAGGAACTATGGCGCGTCGGCGGCTTGAATCCGACCGGACATCAGTACTTTCGCTCGATCGCCTCGCCCGTGGTGGCTAATGGGATCGTCGTGGCCCCTTATGCGCGTGGGGCAACGGTGACGGGGATCAAGCTGGGCGGTTCAGGCGACGTGACCAAAAGCCATGTGGTCTGGACCAAGCAAGGGGCTGGCACCGACGTGCCGACTCCCGTTGCCAATGGTCAACGAGCCTATGTTTGCACCGACAAGGGAGAGTTGACTTGCCTCGATGTACAGACCGGCAAGGTGCTATGGAGTGGGCAAACCGAGAAGAATCGATTCGCCTTCAGTGCCTCTCCCATCTTGGCTGACGGCAAAGTGTATCTAACGCGCGAGGACGGCAAGGTGTTCGTGATTGCCGACGGCAGTGAGTTCAAGGTGCTGGCGGGCAATGAACTCGATGGCGAGACCTGCGTGGCCACGCCGGTGTTTATCGACGGGCAGATACTGATTCGCACGTTGAATCATTTGTACTGCATTGGGAGTTGATGGGCGAGTTTTTCTGTTTTCGGCGCGCTGTTCTCGGTGGTGTTGAGTCGATCGAAAACATTGCTCAAGGGAAAGAACAAAGCCCAGCATGCCAATTGGCATGCTGGGCTTTTTCGTTTCATCACGATCGAGTTCGACGAGTTTAGCCCAAGGCCTCGATGATCTCGGCGACGCGTTGCAGTTCGGCAATCGCGGCTTTGGTGCTGCCACCGGCGGCACGCAAATACAAGCAGGCCGCCTTGGTTAGGCTGCCGCTCACTTTGCCCGGTTTGGCTCCCGAAGACTTTTTCTTCTTCGCGGACGACTTGATGATCGAAACGTAGTTCGGGGTCACCTTCACTTTGATGGCCGCGGTGACAGCCGCGGCAACAGCCTTTGGCTTTTGGTCCGGGTGCTTGGCCATATAGTCACGCACCGCTTGAGCCTTGTTTACACTGGATCTCGCCACTGATGGAATACTCCGAAACGAAATGGAAGCCCGCCGTGAATCCCCTGGCTAGAGTTTACATTATATATGGCATGATGCAATCGATTCCGATGATTCCATCGTGAATAGAGATGGCAGCTCGCCGGAGGTAAGGCAATCAGCGAAGGACATTACTTTGCATAGGATATATTATTGGGCACCCCCATTCTGGATGCCGTTTTTTATGCAACGCCCCGCTCGATGAGTGAGAATCGCTAGCGCACATGTTATTTATATAGGATCGACAACATTGTGAGCATGGCGAAGTCCTTCGATCGATCGTTGTCCCCTGAATGGCGACAAATCTGCCCGTTCAGAGACGGACTGGGTTCATCCCCCCCGATGAGCACGCTCGCTCTGGACTCCGGCGGGTCATCCGGTGTAAGCGCC
>CAZZBK010000080.1:6983-28027 GCA_964652155.1 uncultured Planctomycetaceae bacterium
TCTCTCAAAGGGAACAGGGATTTTCTAGCTACGTTTGAGACGCTCTCGCGGTCGTCTGATCGACGGGGGAGATCGAAGCCAGAAGAAAAAAGCCCGGCTTAGGACGAGCCTAAGCCGGGCGATTCTTGGTGGAGGTGAGGGGAGTTGAACCCCTGACCTTCTCATTGCGAACGAGACGCTCTCCCAACTGAGCTACACCCCCAAGCAATTTACGAATTTTACACCGTCGCGGTGACTTGTCAAAGGCGCTGATCTTGGGCGGAGGCATGCGGATGAACAAAAAAGCCGTCGGGACAAGCGTGTGTCCCGACGGCTCGATGATAACCTGATAGCAGTTGGGCTCGATTGCCCACTACTTAATGAACAGCACTTCGGAGTACTTGGGCAGCGGCCAAGCGTCGTCGGCCAAGATGCCTTCGAGCTTGTCAGCGACGGCGCGGACGCCGGCCATTGCCGGAATCACGCTGTCGCGATAGTGCTTGGCGTGCGAGAGCAGGTCACCGCTCGCCTTGTGATCGAGCGAGTGTTCGAGCTTGGCGATTGCGTTTTCCAAGTCGGCCACCAGCGCGGTGAGCGTGTCCAGAGTGCCGAGGTGCGGATTCTTGCCGATCGTCTTCAGCGAAGCGGCGATGGCGGCCAACTCGCCTTGGTAGCGATAGGCGGCGGGGAGAATCAACGTCTGGGCAATGTTCAGGCACGCCAAGCTCTCGGTGTTCACGTCCTTGCAGTACCGCTCGGTATAAATGTCGAAGCGGCTGTGAATTTCGCGCTCGCTGAGCACGTCGTACTTGCCAAACAACTCGATGGCCTTGGCCGACTTCAGCGAGGGGAGCGAATCGACGGTGTTCTTCAGGTTGGGCAGGCCGCGCTTGGCGGCTTCGGCATGCCACTCTTCGCTGTAACCGTCGCCGTTGAAGATCACCGCCTTGTGATCTTTCATGATCTTTTGCAGCAACGTCTGGATCGCTCCATTGAGCTTGCCGCAATCGCCTCCGGTGGCCTTCTCCAACTCAGTGGCAATGTAGTCCAAGCTCTCGGCAACGATGGTGTTGAGCACCACGAGCGGACCGGCAATCGACTGGCTGGAGCCAACGGCACGGAACTCGAACTTGTTGCCGGTGAAGGCAAAGGGGCTGGTGCGATTGCGGTCGCCGGCGTGCTTGGGGAGCGGCGGCAGAATGTCGACCCCCACGGTCAGCGTGCCCGCCTGCTTCGAGGTGCTCGCGCCCCCCTTTTCGATCTGCTCAAAAACGTCGGCCAATTGGTCGCCGAGGAAGATCGAGATGATCGCCGGCGGGGCTTCGTTCGCGCCCAGGCGATGATCGTTGCCGCTGAACGCGACGGCGACCCGCAGCAACTCGGCGTGACGATGCACGGCGCGAATGACCGCGGCACAAAACACGAGAAACTGAGCGTTGTCGTGCGGCGTGTCGCCCGGCTCGAGCAGGTTGAACTTCTCGTTGCCCAGCGACCAGTTCACGTGCTTGCCCGAGCCGTTGATGCCGGCAAAGGGCTTTTCGTGCAGCAGGCAGGCCATGCCGTACTTTTGCGCCACGCGGCAGAGCGTCTGCATGATCGTCTGCTGATGGTCGGTCGCAACGTTGGCGTTCTCGTAGACCGGGGCGAGTTCGTACTGCGCTGGGGCCACTTCGTTGTGGCGTGTCTTGACCGGCACGCCCAACTTGTACAACTCATGTTCCGATTCGAGCATGCAGGCCAGCACGCGCTCCGGAATCGCGCCGAAGTATTGATCCTCGAACTCTTGTCCCTTGGGGGGCTTGGCGCCAAACAGCGTGCGACCCGTGGCGATCAGGTCGGGCCGGGCGAAGTAAAAGTTGCGGTCGATCAGGAAGTATTCCTGCTCGGGTCCTGCCGTGGCGAAAATCGTGCCCGGGTCCCTGTGGCCGAACAGCTTGAGGATGCGTTGGGCTTGCTTGTTGAGGGCTTGCATCGAGCGCAACAGCGGGGTCTTCTTGTCGAGCGCTTCGCCTGTCCACGAGCAGAACGCGGTCGGAATGCAGAGCGTCGTGCCGTTGGGGTTTTCGAGAATGTAGGCCGGGCTCGACGGGTCCCAGGCCGTGTAGCCGCGGGCCTCGAACGTGGCGCGGATGCCACCGCTCGGGAAGCTCGAGGCGTCGGGCTCACCCTGGATCAGCTCTTTACCGCTGAACTCGGCAACCGCTTTGCCGTCGGCCGTCGGGCTCAAGAAGCTGTCGTGCTTCTCGGCGGTCGATCCGGTGAGCGGATAAAAGACGTGCGCGTAATGCGTGGCCCCCTTGTCGATCGCCCATTCTTTCATGGCCAGCGCGACGGCGTCGGCCACGTTGGGGTCGAGCTTGGCACCCGTGCGGATCGTGGCCGTCAGCGCCTTGAAGACGTTTTTCGGCAGCCGCTCCTTCATCGTGTCGTGATTGAAGACATTCGAGCCGAAGATTTTTTCCGTCGGCTTGTCATGGAAATTGAAGTTGGTCGGCTGCGGCTTGTAATTCGTCACCGCGGCGATGGCGGCCTGGCGTGCAGTACTCACGTCGATGTCTCCTCAGTCGGGAACAAAAAAATAGGGGCGTGCGCGTTTCAAACAAACGCATCTAGGCCGATTTGCAAATCAAGTGCCGAAGCTAGCGGCTGATTTGAGCCAAGGTTGCAACACATGCGGAGCGTGTAACTTACACGCTCAATACGGCTCCGAGGAGGGGGTGGTCGCCGAATTTGTGTTTGCCCGGTTGTCAGGCGAGCGCTGCCGACGATCTAGGCTGGAACAACCGCACGCGACCTCCCCGGCGAGAATGTCGAGAGACATCAAATCGCCCGCTGTATCACGAATTCAAAACCGAAGTATTAACGGCTCGAATTCAATGCCCCGGCGATACCTGGCCGATTCGCAGCAGAATCTCGGGACCGGCGAGCCGTTGGAGCGCGGTCAACGTCGGGCGAGCAGGCGCTCGATCGCGATCCGCAATAGGAACAATGGATTGCCGAGCAGATAGCGGCGCCATTTATGCGGCTGCTTGCCGAGGATGTCGAGCCATTCCAGCCCCAGCTTGCGCATCCAGAGCGGGGCGCGGATCAACTCGCCCGCCCAACGATCGACCAAGGCCCCCACCCCCGCGCACAACCGCGCCTTGATCTGCTCGCGATGCTGGTCGATCCACAGTTCTTGCAACGGGTTGCCCATCGCCACCAACAGCAGGTGCGGTTCGACTTGATTGATCTCGTCGATGACCGCCGGCGTGTTGTTCGCATTCAAGAAGCCATGATGAAAACCGGCGCATTCCCAGTGCGGAAACATTTGTTGGGCTGCCTCGGCCGCGCGGGCGACATGGTCCGCGGTCGACCCTAGCAAGTAGTAGCGATAACCGTGTCCAGAGCGATGCATGAGCAACCGCGGAATGAGGTCGGTGCCGTTGAGGTTGTCTTTGATCGCAATGCCTTGCAGCTTGGCTGCCCAACGCACGCCGGTGCCGTCGCCCAAGACAAAGTCGGCCCGATTGAGCGCGTCGCGGTAAGCCGCATTTTCCGAAGCCGTGTTTAAGGTGTGCGCGTTGACAAAGTATAAGCTCCGCGCGTGCGGCTGCGGCTCATCGAGCACTTCGCTCAACAGGCGGAGCGCCTCGAACGTCGTCAGGTCGTAGAGATTGACGCCCAATATCTTGAGCTGATCGAGTGGGTTCTGCTCGATCGGGGCGGGGGCATTCATTTAGCTCGGCTCCACAATCGTGTTCGACGAACGGTGTAACACACGGTCATAAATCCTGGCCAACCGCTCGGCCATGCGTCGGGCCGAAAACTGTTCGGCATGCCGTTGATGCGCCGTCTCGCGCAGCCGCGACCACGAGCATCCCCCATCGATCACGTGGCGAATGGCCGCGGATAAACTCGCCGCGTCGTTGGCGTCGGCCAGCACGCCGTCGATCTGGTCGCGAATGATCTCGGGCACCCCTTCGACGCGCGTGGCGGCGACGGGCACGCCGGCCGCCATCGCTTCGAGGATGACCATCGGCATCCCCTCGCCGAACAGGCTGGGCAACACGAACAAGTCCATCGCTTGGAGTTCCGGCGTGACATCGCGGCGAAAGCCGCGCCACTCGATCCGCGACGCGAGTTGCAACCGCTCGACGCGCGCCATGATTTCTCGTCGATAGGCTTCGGTCTCGAACGTGCCGACGGCCCGCAATTGCATATCGCAACCGGCCGTTACGAGCCGTGCCATCGCGTCGAGCAGCACCTCCAAACCCTTGCGAGGCCGGAACAGTGCGACGGTCCCCAGCGTCCACAGGGGGCCAGGCACTTGCCGCTCGACGAGTGGGCCAACCGCCGGCACGCCGTTGGTGACCACCTGCAAATGCTCGGTCGGAAAGCCGGCCGTCTGTGCGTAGTTGGCCAGGCTTTGCGAGACGCTCACCAGCGCCGCGGCGCGACGCAAGGCCAATCGCTCGACGAGCGCGTTGATCCGGTTGTTCCAGTAACGCGTCGTGTCGCGCGCGGCCGGGCTGTGTAGGTGATGCACCAGCGGAACCCCCGCGAGCTTCGCGGCCAGCGAGCCGATGAGCGCCGATCGGGCCGTATGCGAGTGGACCAACTCGTAGCCCTCGTCGCGAATGACGCGCGCCAGGTGCCAGGCTGGCCGCAGGTCGAACTTATGCCGCATCGTGGCCGCGTACAGCGGTGCTTGCTGCGCCGCGCGTGCCGCCGCGAACTTATCGAGCCGCGTGCAGGCAAATCCCACCGCGTAACCAAACTCGGGCAACTGGAGCGCGAGCAGGTCTTGCACTCGTTCCGCGCCCGCGTAGTGTTCGCCGTTAATCACGTGCAACACGCGACACAACTTCACCCTGGGCGCAACGACCAGTGGAGCCGCACCCTCGGTCGACGATGTGAATTCCAGAAATTCAAGTTCTGACGACATGCTGTATCACTCGGTGTCACGTCGACGAAGCCGGTGGTGTCGCGGTGCTCCAGCGCACCCGTTGCGACAGACTCGCCACACGATCGAACATTTTCTTCCACGATCCTCGCTCCTCGGCGCTCGGCGCGTCTGCCGCAGGAGCCGAGCGGAGCGGCAAATCAGCCGGACGCTCGACACACGCGACCGGTTCGACCGACGTCGTTTGCACGCTGAGCACGAGCCAGCCCACGCCGCAGACGAGCCCACCGACCACGCCCAGCAGGGCAATCGTCGAGCGGCCAGGCCCCACGGGCTTCGAGCCGGTATCGCTTTGATCGATGCGAGTCATCAGGCTCACGCTCTCGGCGCTCGACAGCATCGCGCGGCCGTCGACGAGCTTCGTCTGCGCACCGTTCCAGGTGCGCGTGCGTTGCTCGACATCGGACACAAGCTGCCCGTACTCGGCCCGCAGTTCGGCCAGTCGTTCGAGCCGCTCGCGCATGCGAGGAATTTGTTGCGAGAGCCGCTCGACCCGGTTTTGGGCGAGTTGCCAGTCGGTCGAGACCGCCCGGATCGCCGCCGATAACTCGCGACCAAAATGACTGACAATTTGCCGCTCGGAGAATATCGCTGACTGCACGTCAGGATGCACGTCGGTCTTGACCCCTTGCAGCGCGGCGCGACGCAGTCGCGCGTCGAGCAGTTGCTCGTTGAGCCGACGCAATTGCGAAAAGGCTTGCGAGGCGTCGCCGGGCAACGTGAGTTGCTGCTCGGGGTCCCCCTGGGCCGCGATCAACTGCGCGTGCCACGCGCCTAGCCGTTGTTCTTCGAGCGTCGCCTGACGCAGCTCCGACTCCAACTCGAGGGTCCGCCGCCGCAAATCGCTCTCGCCGCCGCCGCTCGACTGATACAGATTGCGAAGTTCGGACAGATCGCCTCCGGCCAGGGCTTCGAAGTCGCCGAGCCGTTTGGTGGCGCGATTCAGATCGTCCCTGGCCGCCTCCTCGCTTTTTTGCAATTCGACGAGCATGCTCTGCGCGCGGCCGTTGCGGAGCTTGGCTAACCGCGCGTCGAGCTGCGTGCAGATGGCATCGCAGAGGGACAAGGCCCGCTGCCGATCCGCGTCGCGCACCTTGAGATAAAACACCTCGGTCTTGCCGTACTCGGCCCCTTTGGGCGGCACGAGCTTGACCGCCTCGGCCAGATCGGTGACCGCTTCGTCTGTTGGACGACGTGTGTCGACTTGAGCCAGTGCGTCGGCCAAGAGCGGTCGGCCGCGCGTGACTTCCAGGATGGTTTCGAGGAGCCCCTTCAGTTCGTCGCTGTGGCGAAACTTGCCCGGGCCATCGTTGTTCGCCGCCGCCTCGTTACGAACCATCAGTTGCTGCGTCGCTTCCCAGGAGTCGGTCCGCACCGCCGCGAACGCCCCCACGGCTGCGGCAATGACCACCGCCGGCAGCAGCCAGCGCAGCGGATATTTGATCAACAGCCGTGCCACATCCAACGGATGGGCGAGCGATTCAGGTGAATGACGCACGCTACGATCGTCCTGGTTCGAGAGACTTTAGGGGACTCTCAAACATAGGACGCAGTTCTTGCGCGAGCGTCGCTTGGGCCGCGAGCGGTGGCGGGTTGGTTGTAGCGGCTGTAGCGAAGGAAGCTGGTGGAGGGGTGGAGGGGTGCGCTATCGGGTCAGCGCCACCTCCTCTGCTCCTCTGCTTGCTAGCCCCTTCACGCCAGCGGCGAGCGATGAAAGTGCACGTGCTTCCAGGCTCCGCCTTGCTTTTGCCAGACGCGCGTTTCCTCGACGTGGACTGTCACCGGAGCGCCATCGGCGGAGAGCTTTTGGACCAGCCGCACGTAGCTGACCACGGCCGCGTTGCTCCCCAGCATCCGCACATGCGGCGAGGCCATCGTGACGTTCCAGGGGCCCTTGCCTCCGCCCAAATCAAAGTAGAACTTGTGAAACGGCATCCCCTCGGCCAAATGACCGCGGGCCTCAGGCTCGAAACAGGTAATCGTCGGATCGCACAATTGCTCGTAGGTCGTCCAGTCGCCCCCCACGATCGAGTTGAGCAACTGCTGGTTCACGTCGAGCACTTCTTTTTCAGTGGATGTCATGGTGTCGGGGTAGGGGCTGTGGGGTGAGTCAAATCAAGAGCAAGAGTTACTGAACCGGTTGGGTCTCGGTCCGGAGCAGGCCGAGCCGGGCGAGCTTCGTGCGGCACTCGTCACGCTCGCGGCTCCGCTTTTGCTCGACCCAACTGGGGTCCTGCACGGCGAGGAAGTCCTCTTCGGTGGCCGGCACGCGCAGCGTCTCGGCCATCCGCGCGGTCAAGCGTTGCACGACGCCTTTGTCGAGCCGTGTCAGAAACATCCCCTGCGCGCGGTAGTCGACGAACGCTTCCCAGACGAGTGGAAACATCGGTTGCAGAATCTGCTCGCCAATCGTCCGCGCGTATTGGCGAATCTCCCACTGCGCGTGTTCGTCCATGCGAAGCGCGAGGAAGTGCAGCAGGTTATGCAGATCGATCTTCCAGTAGGCCTCGGTGTAAGTGGCCAGCGGCAAGTCTTTGCGAGCCTGTTCGCGGGCCACGCCCATCTCGATCCGCCGCTCATAAATTCGCCGTGTCTCTTTGTGCAAATACTGCTCGTCGGCGGTCATCTCGGCGCCCAACTGCGCGTCGAGCATGCCGCCGCTGCCCTGACGATTGGTCGTCGCCTGGCTGCGCCATTCTTCGGCGGGCGTGCTCTGCGCCGAGTCGATGGCCAGCGAGTACCGCGTGCTGTACTCGTTCACGTTGGCCGTGCGGTGCCGAATCCACTGGCGCCACGTGTCCATCGGCACGCGGACGAGAAACTTCAGCTCGGCCATCTCAAAGGGGGTCGTGTGACGATGCCGCAGGAGGTAGCGGATCAGCGAGCGATCATCGGACACTTTGCGTGTCCCTTCGCCGTAGCTCACACGCGCCGCCTGCACGACCGCCGCGTCGTCGCCCATGCAGTCGACCAAGCAGACGAAGCCGTCGTCGAGGACCGGGAACTTTTGCCAGCGAAGCTGTTCGAGTTGTTGCGCGTTGGTGGTCATCCGTGCCTACAGTCTGTTGGGCCGAGAAGGCGATCGAACGGAAAATCGAAAGTCCGAATTGTAACCAGTTATTGAGTCCGCGTGAGGGGGCAAGCTCATGATCCGAGTCGAGGGTGTGAGCCCCGGGATAACGTCGCGTAATGACGGGGCGTGCTTATCCGGGGACTCATGCCCCCGGCTCGGTGTTACGCTGTAAGTCAATGCGGTTAGGCATGTTAGTGTCGATACCGGGTGCGACAATTATGCGCCACTCAGATTTCCATCGGTCGATCCAGATGATACACTAACCGTCATTCCTGTCCGATCCGTTGGCCTGCTCTCCATCCAGCCTGCCATGCCCATCGTTCGACTTTTGATTGTGATCGCCCTGTGGTTCAACGTGGCGGTGTGGCTTGTCGCCGCGGAAGCGAGCCTCAGCCCGAGCGAGGTCGCCGCACAAATCGATCGTGCCATCGAGCGGCAGTTGGTTGAGCACACGTTGACCCCCTCGGCGCAGGCCGACGACGCTGAGTTCTTGCGGCGGGTATCGCTCGACGTGACGGGCGTAATCCCGTCGCTCGACGAGGTCACTACGTTTCTGGCCGACAACGATCCGCTCAAGCGCTCGCGGAAGATCGACGAGTTGCTGCACAGCGAAGCGTACGTGCGCCACATGACCGACCTCTGGCGTGAGCTGCTCATTCCGGTGACGGCGGCCAGCATCCGTCGCGAGCATGACTACTTGATTCGGTTCATCGAAGCTTCGCTGCGCGAGTCGAAGCCTTGGAACCGCTTTGCCAGCGAGTTGATCAACGCCCAGGGGATGCAAGACGAGAACGGCGCAACCACTTTCTACATCACGCACGAGTCGCTCGACGAAGTGACCGACCGCGTATCGCGAGTGTTCTTGGGCGTTCAAATCCAGTGCGCCCAGTGTCACAATCATCCGTTCAACGATTGGAAGCAGGACGACTACTGGGGGCTGGCCGCGTTCTTCGCCTCGGTCAGGCAGGTTTACAAGCGAGAGAACAGCGTCGAGCGTTATGGCATTGGGCCCGATGGCTCGCGGGCCAAGTTCATGACTCCGCCGTCGCAAAAAGTGCTGCCGGCGAAATTTTTGCTCGGCGAGACCCCCAAGCTCGAAAAAGACACCTCCGCCCCGCTCCTATTGGCCAACTGGCTCGCCGACCCCAGCAACCCTTTTTTCGCCCGGGCGATCGTCAATCGGGTCTGGCACCAGTTGTTCGCGCGCGGTTTAGTCGAGCCGCTCGACGACCTGCGCGAGGGGAACCTCGCCACGCATCCCGAGGTCTTCGAGTTGTTGGTCGAGCAGTTCAAGCTGCACGACTTCGACCTGCGGTACTTGATTCGCGCGATCTGCCACACACAGGCGTATCAGCGCAGCAGCCGGCCCAACGAGAGCAACGCCAACGACATTCAGTATTACAGCCACATGGCCATCAAGGTCATGCAGCCCTACCCTCTTTACAGCTCGTTGCAACGCATCAGCGCGCTGGGCGAGTCGCAGCCGCCCCTCGTGACGCCCGAACCGACCGACCCACGCGAGGCCATTAAGCACCGCAAGCGATTGCGCGGCACGCGCGACAACTTTGCCGGGTATTTCAAGGGCGAGGACGGGGCCGCGCCGACGAGTTACCAGACCGGCTTGCCCCAGGCCTTGCGGCTCATGAACTCGCAGGACATGACGACGCGCGTCTCGAAAGCGGTCGGCCAGTTGCTCAACAAGCACAACCGCGACACATCCGCCGTGATCGAGCAGGTGTATCTCGCGTCGCTGGCCCGCCGTCCCACCGACGACGAGCGACAAACGGCGCTCGCACATATTGAGTCGCAAAAGGATGCCGCCACCGGGCTCAACGACCTGCTGTGGGTGTTGCTCAATTCCGCCGAGTTCGTGGCCAACCATTAAATCCGATGAGCGTTTCAACAAGGACCGCGAGCATGTTTCATTCGCTGCATGTCGATGTGAGCCGCCGACGGTTCTTGCAGAGCTTTGGCGCGGCGGGGGTGTTCTCGCAGAGCGGTTGGCTTCCCGTCCTCGCGGCCGACGCCGCGCGGCAAGGCGCTAAGGCCAAGGCGTGCATCGTGCTGTGGATGGACGGTGGCCCACCGCATACCGATACCTTCGACCTAAAACCCGACGTCGCCGAGTGCGGCATCTTCAAACCGATCGACTCCTCGCTAAGCGGCGTGCAGGTGAGCGAGTTGCTCCCCAAGTTCGCCCGGCTGATGGACCGCGCTACGCTGATTCGCAGCATGAAGACCGAAGAGAACGAGCATCTGCGCGCCCGCATGCACCTGCGAACCGGTTATAAGGATGGCCAGGGGGGCGTCTCCTATCCGAGCTTGGGCTCGATCCACTCTGCCGAGATCGGCGAGGCCGACTTCCCGCTGCCACAGTACGTCGCGATTGCCGAGCGGCGCGATCGCAGTCATGGGCCGGGCTACTTGGGCACTCGCCATCAGCCGCTCTATGTGCTCGATCCCAAGAAAGGGGTCGAAAACCTGGCGGCCAACGTCACCGCGCCGCACTTCGACGGCCGGCTCGGGCTTATGAACAAACTCGAACAAGGCTTCGCCAAGGGTTATCGCACGTCGCTTGTCAACGATCATCGCACGGTCTACGAGCGCTCGGTCGCCATGATGCGCAGCGACAAGACCGCCGCGTTCGACCTGAGCAAAGAGCCCGCGAGTGTCCGCGAGCGCTATGGCAGCTCGCGCTTTGGCGACTCGTGCATCATGGCCCGGCGGCTGATCGAGTCGGGCATCAAGTTCGTCGAGGTCGGCCTCGAAGGCTGGGACACCCACTTCGAAAATAACGATCAGATTCGCAAACTGTGCGGGTGGCTTGACCCGGGCATGAGCGCCTTGGTGAGCGACCTCGAAGAGCGCGGACTACTCGACTCGACGCTGGTCGTGTGGATGGGCGAGTTCGGCCGCACGCCGAAATTCAAAGGCAAGGGACGCGACCACTACGCCAAAGCCTGGAGCACGATGCTCATGGGGGGCGGCGTCAAACGCGGCCAGGTCATTGGCCGGACCGACTCGACGGGCGCAACGGTCGAAGATCGTCCCGTCTCGGTCGGCGATTTCTTCGCGACGGTCTGTCAGTTGATGGGCACTAACCCGCACAAAGAGAATCTACTCAACGACGGCCGCCCCGTCTCGCTCGTCGAGAAAGCCGGACAGCCGATCAAGGACGTGTTTGCGTAACGCGAGGGGTTGAGTCTGGGCTACTTTTTCCCCTGCTGCTTCTCGATCTTGGCCCAGGTGTCGCGGAGTGAGACAATGCGATTGAAGACGGGCTGCGCGGCGGTGTGATCGACCGAGTCGGCGCAGAAATAGCCGACCCGCTCGAACTGGAACCGCTCGCCGCACTGCGCCGACTTTAAGCTTGGTTCGAGCAGGGCGTTGTTCAATACCACGAGCGACGTGGGATTGAGATTCGTTTTGTAGTCGACCCCGTCCGGCACATCTTCGGGATGCGGCTCCTTGAACAGGTAGTCGTACAGTCGTACCTCGGCCTTGAGGGCCTGAGCGGCCGAGACCCAGTGAATCGTGCCTTGCACCTTGCGGCCGTCGGGTGCGTTGCCGCCGCGCGTCTCGGGATCATACGTGCAATGCACTTCGGTCACCTCGCCCGTGGCGGGGTCTTTGATCACCTCGGTACACTTGATGAAGTAGCCCCAGCGTAGCCGCACCTCTTGGCCCGGGGCGAGACGGTAGTACTTCTTGGGTGGCACCTCGCGGAAGTCGTCCTGCTCGATGTAAATCTCGCGCGAGAAGGGAATCTTGCGCGTGCCGGCCGTCGGGTCTTCCGGATTGTTGATCGCGTCGAGCTCGTCGACCTGCCCGGCCGGGTAATTCGTGATGACCACCTTGAGCGGATGCAGCACGGCCATCACGCGCGGGGCGCGTTTGTTCAGGTCCTCGCGGACCGAATTCTCGAGCACGTTCATGTCGATCACGCTGTCGTATTTCGACACGCCAATTTGCGCACAGAAATTACGGAGCGACTCGGGCGTGTAGCCGCGACGGCGAATGCCCGCGATGGTTGGCATGCGCGGATCGTCCCAGCCCGACACGTGTTTGTCGCGGACCAACTCGAGCAGCTTGCGCTTGCTCAACACGGTATAGGTCAAGTTGAGCCGGGCAAACTCGATCTGCTGCGGCTTATAGATGCCCAGCGCGTCGCAGAACCACTCGTAGAGCGGTCGATGGTTCTCAAATTCGAGCGTGCAGATCGAGTGCGTGATCCCCTCGATCGAGTCGCTCTCGCCGTGGGCCCAATCGTACATCGGATAGATGCACCAAGCGTTGCCCGTGTTGTGATGCTCGGCGTGCAGAATGCGATACATGACCGGATCGCGCAGATTGATATTTGGGCTGGCCATGTCGATCTTGGCACGCAGCGTCCGCGAGCCGTCGGGAAACTCACCTTTGCGCATGCGATCGAGCAGGTCGAGATTTTCGTCGACGCTGCGATCGCGGTAGGGGCTGTTCTTGCCGGGCTCGGAGAGGGTGCCGCGATACTGGCGGATTTGCTCGCCCGTGAGATCGCATACGTAAGCCTTGCCCGACTTGACGAGTTGCACGGCCCAGGCGTAGATCTGCGGAAAATAGTCGCTGGCCAGAAAGTAGCCGTCCCATTGGAAACCCAACCAGCGGACGTCTCCCTTGATCGACTCGACGTACTCGGTGTCTTCTTTGGTGGGGTTGGTGTCGTCCATGCGCAGGTTGCATTGGCCGCCGAACTCACGGGCGATGCCGAAGTTGAGGCAGATGCTCTTGGCATGGCCGATGTGCAAATACCCGTTGGGCTCGGGTGGGAAGCGAGTCACGACCTTGCCGCCGAAACGGCCGGTGCGGTTGTGTTCGTGAACCAGTTCGCGAACGAAGTCGGTTTTGGGTCGTGAGGTGTCGTCCGTGCTCATGGGGCGCTTTTCAATCGAATCGAGTGACGTGAGGAGTGACAGCATGGGTGGCGCGGTGCGTGGCGGTCATTGTAATATCTCGACCCCACATTCGCGAACGGCAAAACCAGATACGATTCACGGCGACCACTGCACTCATCCACTGCTTATCGGGCAAGAAATCTTAAGCGGACGCAACGCGTGCCAATGCGCGGTCGATTCGCTGGAGTGCCGCGTGGCGGCCGAGGATGGCGAGGGTGTCGAACAGGCCAAAGCCGTTGGCCTTGCCGGTGAGCGCCACGCGCAGGGCATGCACGAGTTCGCCCATGCCGAGCCCCGCGGCGGACATGAACTCGTGCGTCACGCGGTCCAGCGTGGGGGCGTCGAACGGTTCGACCGTGGCGATCGCGGCGCGGTACCGCGCGAGCAACTCGGCCGCGCCGGGCGTTTTGAGCCGTTTCTCGAACGCTTTCTCATCGTACTCGAGGGTCTCGTCGGCGATAAAAAACTCGTTGTAATCGAGGATGTCGCCGGCCGTTTTGATTCGATCGCCGGCGGCCGTCAGAATTTGCGAGACCTTGGGGCCGATCTCGCACGGCGGTGGAGCGCTGACCAAAGCGGCCTGTTGCAGGTACGGCAACACCATGGCCGTTTTCGGTTTGACGCCGAGCTGCTGCATGTAGCGATCTTGAAACGCGAACAGCTTCTTGGGATCAAAGCTGGCCGGGGCCTTGTTCACCCGCTCAAGCGAGAAGCTGCGGATCATCTCGTCGCGCGTGAACATCTCGGTCTTGTCGTCCAGCGACCAACCGAGCAACAACAGGTAGTTGATGATCGCGTCGGGCAGATAGCCCACCTGCTCGTAAAAATCGACGATCACCGGATTGAACGTCTCGGCCGACGCGGTCAAGCCGATGCGTCGGGCAATGTTCTGCCCGTGCTCGTTGATCTTCGCGAAGTCGGGGTTCTTCAGATACTTGTCGAGCTTCCGCTTGCTGAGCTTGTTCTTGCTGCCGGGCTCGGCCACGTAGGGCAGGTGCGCGTAGACTGGCAGCGGGTAGCCCAACGACTGCGCGATGAACACCTGTCGCGGCGTGTTCGAGAGGTGCTCCTCGGCGCGGATGACGTGCGAGATTTCAAAGTCAAAATCGTCGACCACGCTGGCCAAGTGATACAAGCAGGTCCCGTCCGCGCGTTGGATGACATGATCTTGCTCGCTGGCCCAGGCGAACTCGACTTGCCCTCGGACCTTGTCGTCAATGATCAGCTTTCCGTCGCGGGGCATTTTGAGCCGCACCACGCCGGAACGCCCCTGGGCCTCGAACGACGCGGCCTGGGCGTCGGTCTCGGCCATCCAGCGACGGCTGTACGTGTAGTTGCGTTTCTCGTGCTCAGCGGCCTCGCGCTCGGCCTGCAACTCTTCGGGCCGCGCGAAGTCGCGATACGCCAAGCCATGTTCGAGCAGCTTGGTCACGGCGTCGTGATAACGGGCCAACCGTTGCGATTGATAGTACGGAGCATGGGGCCCGCCCACCTCGGGTCCTTCGTCCCAATCGATGCCCAACCAGCGGAACCCGTGCAGAATGGGGGCCAAGGCCGACTCGACGTTGCGTTGCTGATCGGTGTCGTCGATGCGGAGCAGGAATTGGCCCCCCTGCTGTCGCGTGAACAGCCAGTTGAACAGGGCGGTGCGCACGCCTCCGATATGCAAGTAACCGGTCGGACTGGGAGCAAATCGGGTGCGGACCATAGCAGCGTGCCGGGCAGCAAAACGCCCGGACCTCATCGAGTCGAAACAGGCCAATACGCAGCGGCCGATTATACGGCAAACGAGCCGCGAGCGTCATGGGGCAGCAAAGCCCGCGCTAGCCCCGTTGTTGACGGCGCATCAATTTACGTTCGGCCTTGGAGAGTCGACGATTCGATTCGTTCCCTTCGTCGAGCCGCAGCTTGCGGCCGTCGTCGTCCTCGTCTTCCTCTTCCTCGTCGTCATCAAGCAGAGCTGCCTTGGCGGGAGTGACCAGGTCACTCCGTCTGGACGGCGAAGGTTTTTCATCGGGTTTGGTTCGCTTGGGGCGCGACGATTTCTTCGCCCGGGCCGGCAGTTTTCCCTCGGCTTCGAGAATCGCATAGCGGGCGTGGAAGGTCATCGCCAGCAGCAGCAGGAAATTACCCACCAGCTCGCAGCCTTCTTCCAGCATCACCCGCAGCACACCGGCCTCGGCTAGCATGAATTGCAGGTGCGCGGCGACGGCCACGGCAAAGGCGGCAATCGCCAGCAGGAACGTCACGGTTGACGACCAGCAGCCGCGCATCTCAAGGATCAGTCGCGCGCCGATGACCGTGCCCAGAAAGCCATAGGCGCCGATCCACCAAATCGAGCCGTCGCCCATGACCTGCTGACCGGTCAGGCCGACCATCATGTCACGGAAGCCTTCGTGCAGACCGCCACACTCGTCGAGACTCATGAGCAGCCAGGTCGCCGAAGCCCAGAGCCAGACGCGATAGTGGCCACGGTAGTCGTCGATGCGACGACGACGGATCGCGTACACCAAGAGCGCCACCATCGCGGCTGCCGACAGGGTCGTCGATGAGACCCAGGTAGCCAAGCTGCCGGGGCCATTCAAGTCGAACGCCGCAATACGTCCATCGCGGGCCAGCAACTCTAGGCTGGGCATATAATAGTGCGCCGCTTCGAGCAGCCCGACGACCAAGAGCGCCGCGAAGAAACCGACCGCATAGGCAAACCATCGGCGAGGCACCAGATCGGTCAGCCGCGGAAAAGGCTCGAGCGGCACGGGGTCTCGTTTGGCTCGAGTTTCGCCTCGCGGGGTCTCTTCGGTCGACGCGCTTGCCGTCGATGTCTTGACCTCTTCGGTCAGCATGCGTCGGCGCCGGTCGTCCAATGAATCGCTGCGCAATAATGCCATGACGTGTGACGGTAGCAGGAGCCCGATGGATCAAACTGCGCCAAGCGATGGCCCGTACCGACGGTCGTCGACCGCAGGGCGCCATCCTTGGCGAAACAACGGAGTGACCGGACATCGACACGCTCGGCGCTGCAAGCACCTTGCGCAACCATGTGACCCGGCTTACTGTTGCTTCGGCACGCCGAGGCGTCGGACTGTAACCACGAAAATAGTGCGCGCGACGGCATGAATCGCCCAGTTTGACACGCTTGCGTTGCACAACCCACGTTGACTCATACGCCTATCGCTAGCTACATTCGCGCAGCCAGGCATGACGCCTCGATTCCGAACCGGTTTTGTGAGTGTGTACGGATGCACGCCCGTCTCCTACCGCCGAGCGACTCGATGCCGATCGGCAACGCGCCTTGGTCGAGGCGAGGTGTGTGGGGCGCGGCGATATTTCTCCTGCTGCTAGCGGTCGCCGTGCAAGCATGGGTCGTCACCCACTCATCGTTGCCCGCGCTCGACGCGGTGGGGTTTGTCTGGCATGCACAAGCCATCGATCGAGACGGCCTGCTAGCGACGCTGCGACAGGAGACCGCCCCCCCGTTGCATCCCGCCCTGATCGATTGGCTCCACGCATACGTGAGCCCGGTCGGTCAGGCTTGGAGTTGGGGGCTCTGTGCCCAACTGGCCGCAGCGCTGCCGGTGGTGTGGTGTCCATTCGCACTTTATATGTTGGGTCGAACTTGGGTCGGCGACGCGGGAGCGTTCGCCGGCGCGGTCTGCCTGGCCTGGATCACCGAATTGGCCCGCCTCGGCGGAGATGGGCTCGGCGACGGCGCGGCGGTACTCGGCTGGATTGTGGCATTGGGCTGCGCCGCGCCATGGATGCGCAACGACGGACCCGAGCGCTCGCAGCATCATGGGCTGGCTTGCTGTGGCGCGACGGTCGGGCTCGCGCTCACGGCCCGCTCTGAGATTCTGATCCTCTGGCTCGCGCTCTTGCTCATGATTGTGGTTCGACGGCTGCGCCACGGTTCGAGCATGGGGCCCGCGCTGGCTTGGTTGCACGCGGGGCTGTTGGCGATCGTCACAGCGTACTTGGCGCTGTGTCAGCCCACGTCGGCAAGCGACGCCTTGCGACATCTCATCGTGCAGCAAGGGGCCAGTGAGCGGACGCCACTCAACGTGTCGTTCGCAACTGAGCCGGCTGATCCAGTCGCGTTGCCCCCGTTGCTCGCTGATGGCACCGCGCCAGAGTTCGGTCGAAAAGATTACAGCACCAGCAGCCGCTTTCATGGGCTGCTCGCCGCGCTCAGGGAGTTCGTCTTCGAGTTTGGACAAGCGGCTCATCTCTTGCTCGTGCTGGCCGGGCTGGGAGCGTGGGCGAGCCGAACCAAGCTTGAGGGGGCACTACGCGGATATACGCTCGTGGCTGCGCTGTTCGTTGGCGCGGCGCTGTTCGTGGCTCATCGCGGAGGGTACCTGTCAGGCCGGCATCTGCTGCCGATGGTCGTCATGCTCGCGCCTTGGGCCGGACTGGGGGTCGTCTTGCTGGCTCATCAACTTCGCTGCTGGACGCCGAGTTGGTCCGCTCGTGCGAGTTACACGCTGGCCGTGTCGGTTGTTGCGATTGTCTGTGGCTCGACCACTGTGCGACCGTTGCACGCAAATCGAGTTGCCTTGCGGCAAGCAGCCGAGTGGTTGAGGCAACAGCCCGACCGCTCGACGGTTCTCGACAGCTACGGGACCACGGCCCTGTACACGCTCCGCAAGACGTATCGCTACGACGACGCGCCCTCGGCGCTGGCGGATCCGTTGCTGGGCTATGTCGTCGTCGAAGCCGACGAGTTGCAGCGCGACAGCCGACGTGGCGCGACGATGCGCGCGGTGCTTGATCGTTATGCCAAGCGCGCGGCGCAATTCTCGCCCGGCGAGTTACGCGGCCCGACCGTGTTAATCTACCGTTGGTCGGCTGAGCGGTTTGCATTAGCTACAGGAGACCATGATGCGCGAAAACGTTAAGGCCCTGGTGCGGTTGGCGAGCGAAACGCTCTCATTGCGGGGCCCGGTCTATGAGTTCGGCTCCTACCTCGTCGAGGACCAATTGGGACGCGGCGACCTGCGGCCATTTTTTCCGGGCCGAGAGTTTGTCGGTTGCGACATGCGCCCCGGGCCGGGGGTCGATCGCATCGAGGACTTGTCGCAACTGTCGCTCGACGATCAGTCGGTGCAGACCATCATCTGCGTCGACACGCTGGAGCATGTGTTCGAGGTGCGGCGCGCGGTCGACGAGATGCTGCGCGTATTGGCTCCTGGCGGGGTGATTGTCGTCAGCGTTCCATTTGACTTTCGCGTGCATGACTACCCGAGCGACTATTGGCGACTGACGCCGAGTTGTTTGTCGCGGCTGTTCGCGCCGTTGGGCGCAACACTCGTGGGTTGGCAAGGCTTGGAGAACGACCCGCACACGGTGTTCGCCATTGGGTGTCAGGGGCCGGTACCGGATCGTTTTATCACTGGCCTGAGCCGGTTCATTGACGGTTTTCAGAGCTATTTGGCGCAGCTTGAGCGTGCGCGCCCCTGGACGAACAAGCTAAAACAGTGGACGATTGGTCAGCTTCGCGGACGCGGAGAGCGACGCCGTCAACGAGCGCATCACGAGGCCGGCTTTGCCATGCAGATGCCGCTCGACGGCTCGTGGAAGAAACTCTGGGCCGCCGGACTCGAACGCGTGAGCGATTGAGAGCGTCTTACTACATGGTGGCGGAGAGGGAGACAGTCCCATTTTTCTCGGCGGCCCTCGAAAAATTGGGACAGTCCCCAGCCATGTTGTTCGACGATCTCCATCCGTTCGCCACATAAGGAACCTTCTCAACACTCATGGGCGAGCCCACTCCACACGAACCGGTGGTGTTGCTGTTGGCGGTCATCACGCGCTACGCCGAGGCACTGGAGTGGACCCGCGCGCGTGCCGAAGCGACCTGGGGTCGCGCCGCCCAGGTGAGTCCCACATTCGACTTTCATGAGACGAATTACTACGAAGTGACGATGGGGCCAACGCTCGGCAAGACGTTCCTGGCCTTCGACTCGCTCGCCGATGCCGCCGAGGTCGCCGATTGGAAACGGCTCACCAACGCCTGGGAGATCGAGTACGCACAACTCGGGCGACACCCCGAACCACGCCCCCTGAACCTCGATCCCGGCTACATCACCCCAGCCAAGCTCGTGCTAGCATCGACCAAAGATCACGCTCATCGCATGTACCTGGGACAGGGCATGTACGCCGAGGTCACGTTGTTTTATCAACATGGCCAGTGGCAACATCATGCGTTCACGTTTCCTGACTACCGTCGGGCCGACTACCAGGCGTACTTTACAACCGTTCGCAACGAGTTGATGCGACGTAGGCGAAAACCTCTGTTGCCCTAAACGGTCAAACCGCAGAGAATTTCGCCCACGGAAAATCCATGGATCGAGGGGCTGTCCGAGTTGCAGACCCAAGGGAATCGCGGCATGAGTCATTTGGCGGAGCGATGGTTTTGCGCGTGGCTCATCGTTGGCGCGGCGCTCGTGGGCTGCAACGACGAACCGTCGCAGCCCCCTGCATTGCTCGGCGCGAACGACTCGCAGGCCAGACCCATCGACGATCCTCACATTGTCACGACCGCCGCGACCGTCGAGCCCTCTGCAACCAAGCCACTGCCAGCAGTCGAGCCTCAGCACCCCGAGGCCGCGCAGCTCAAGCTCGCGCCTCATCAGGCCATGTTTCAGGTCGAGCCGCAATTGGCCGCCGAGATGGTTCGCCGCAATGGCGAGATCCTGGTCGACTGGCCCACGCCGCACGTTGCGCTGCTGCTGACCGGCGACCTGGCCGGGTATTTGGAGCCCTGCGGCTGCGCGGGCCTGGAGAATCAAAAGGGGGGCATGAGCCGACGCCACGCGCTGCTCAAGCAGCTGCGCGCGAAAGGCTGGCCGGTCGTCCCGCTCGATGCTGGCGGACTCGTTAAGCGAACGGGCCGACAGCAGGAACTCAAATTTCAAACGGCGGTCGAGGCCTTTCGCCAGATGGATTATCGCGCCATCGGTTGGGGTGCCGACGACCTGCGCCTATCGGTGGGCGAAGTCGCCGCGGCGATTGCCGAGCCCGACGGCAGCAAAAGCCGCTTTGTGTCGGCCAACGTCGGACTGTTCGGTGCCGAGTCGGGGCTCACCCAGCGCTGGGTGATCATCGAGCAAGGCGGGCACAAGATTGGGGTTACGAGCGTGCTTGCCGACGCTTTGCAGAGCGCGATCAACAATCCAGACATCGCGCTGCAAAAGGCCGACGCGGCGCTGGAGCAAGTGTTGCCTGAGTTGACGAAAGCGGCCGATTTTCGCGTGCTGCTCGCGCAGGCCGATCCGGCCGAGGCCCGCCGCCTGGCGCAAAAGTTCCCCGGCTTTCAAGTTGTCGTTTGCTCGGGTCATATCGATGAACCCCCTTCGCGGCCCGAGATTATCGAGGGGACGAAAACGATCCTCGTGCAGGCCAGTCACAAGGGAATGTACGCGGTCGTGCTCGGCCTGTATGACAGCGGCGAGCAACGCATCCGTTATCAGCGGGTTCCGTTCGACGCCCGCTTTGCCGACTCGGTCGAGATGCACAAGCTCAAGACCGAGTATCAATCGCAGTTGCAAGCGCTCGGTTGGGAAGGTGTTGGGATCAAGCCACGGCTCTTTCCGAACGCGCAAGACGAAGCGGATCTCTCCGGCCGATTCGTCGGCAGCCAGAAATGCGGCGAGTGCCACAGCAAGGCGTTCGAGGTGTTTGCGAACACGACCCATGCGACGGCCACGACGACGCTCCTGAAGCTCGACCCACCGCGGCAGTTCGACGCCGAATGCATCAGTTGTCACGCGATCGGTTGGCATCCGTCGGAGTACTATCCTTACGTCAGCGGGTTTCTCGGCGTGGACAAGACGCCGCATCTGATCGGCAATGGCTGCGAGAACTGTCACGGCCCCGGCGCGGCGCATGTCGCCGCCGAGAGCGGCATGTTTGCTTCGAGCAACCCGCTCCGCAGCAACACCGCGCAGCGTGACAAGCTGCGGGCCCAGATGCGCGTGCCACTCGGCACAAAAGAGAACAATAGCTGTCTCAAATGTCACGACGTCGACAATAGCCCCGAGTTCAACCTAGAGAGCTATTGGGCCGATATCGTGCACAAGGGGAAGGACTGAGAAGGAAGTGCTCGAAGTGCTAAATG
>CAZZBK010000081.1:0-27604 GCA_964652155.1 uncultured Planctomycetaceae bacterium
CGCCAAGTCGTGTCTTCGACGCGACTTAATGAGATAGCCGCTGAACGCTGAGCGGTGGGGCTCGCCAGACTCTCGCGCGTCGATCGGCAACTCTGGCTTCATGAGCCGCGCAGAATCTGCTGCTGGCGAGCCGATGGCTCACCCGATTGAGTGGCGATCAGGTCCTGACCCCAAGCCGGCGGCTCTGCCGCCGGCTTGGCATCAAGGGCATCATTCAGCGGGTGGCTGGCGGTTTGCGAAGCAAACCCCGGCTCACTTCGAGGCGGTGTCACATGTCACTCGCCGGGGTTTGCTTCGCAAACCGCCAGCCACCCACAACCAAGGACGCAAAGGCCGCGATCAGTGCAGCGGGGTTTGCAGACGCAAACCGCCAGCCACCTACAACGGCGACGCTCACACATGACTTCGACGGGCGTCGTGAGCCGAAACGCGGAGTGAACCTCGGCGCACGAAAAAACCCGGTGAGGAAAGGGGAGCCTCACCGGGCATACACCGTCGGTCGGGTCGACCGACCTGTCCTTTGAGCATAGTTAATTCCGTTAGCCAGTCACGCCAAATGTTCCCAATTTTAGAGTTTTCATTAAAAATCGATGAGCTTCTTGAGCCCAGTGTTCAGGTGGTGGTCGAGGGGGTAAGGAAATCGTGCGGCCAAATAAATTCGCACCTAAACTACAGACGCCTCCTGGGAATTATCCGCCCGCGATGCAAGACACGGCGGCTCTGATGACGGAGAATCGCAGGGTGTTTCGTAACGGTCGATGCGAGGAATAACCTGACATGCCTGAGCTGCCTGAAGTCGAGACGATGCGCCGCGGGGTGTTGAGCATCACGGGCTCGACGATCCGCGCGGCGGTGCGGCCGCCGTGTGAGCGCAGGCCCATCGAGATCGGTCCTTCCTGGCGCGCGTTTCAACGCCGGGTCGAAGGCCAGAAAATTGTCGACGTCGGCCGACTCGGCAAACGGGTCGTCGTCGAGTTGGCCAACGCCGAGCGGATTATCCTCGAACCGCGCATGACCGGTCTGGTGCTGCTCGCCGATCCGCCGACGAACGAGCATCTGCGGCTCGTCCTGGAGTTAGCGGGCTCTCAGGGCGCGCCGCCGCGACTGTTGTTCTGGGATCGACGTGGCCTGGGGAGTGTGCGGGTCGTCAACCCCGACGAGTTCGCCACGCGTTACAGCGGCGATCGGCTCGGCCCCGATGCGCTCGTCATCTCAGCCGATGAATTGCGCGCTCGGCTCGCGTCGAGCCGCCGGGCCATCAAGGTCGCGCTGCTCGATCAACGCGCGCTCGCCGGCGTCGGGAACCTCTATGCCAGCGAGATTTTGTTTCTGGCCGCAGTCCACCCCGCCACGCGATGCGATCGTCTGCGCGGCGAGCAATGGCAGCTCATCCATCAGCAACTTCGCGCCGTGCTCGAACTGGCGATCAAGCACGAAGGCTCGACCCTCTCCGACGGCACGTATCGCAACGCCCTCAACGAGGCGGGCGGATACCAAAATCATCATCGCGTGTACGATCGGGCCACGCTCCCTTGCCAGCAGTGCGGCACGCCGATTGAACGGATCGTGCAGGCCCAGCGGTCGACGTTCTTCTGTCCGCAGTGTCAGTCGCGGCGGAGCAATCGTTCAAGTCGTTCAAGTTGAATGGTTTAGGGCCAGCATTCGAATCGATCGGGTGAGGTTTCGGTGGGTAAACTTCGGTTGAGGCCGGTGATGGGGTCGAGTAAGATAATAGTCGTGTGACCACGCCTTGTTTCCCTCGCCCTCAGCGGACGAGGGTCCCCGCCCGTACTTTCCTGCCTGACGATAGGTTAACTGCCCATGCGCACTGCGTGCCTTGGCTTGGCGATTTGGCTTGTTGGCTCGCTGCTGGCGCCGCTCGGCGCGGCCGAACCGGCTATCGAGATGGCTGGCGACGAGTTCTTCGAGCGCAAAATTCGCCCGTTGTTCGTGCAACACTGTTTCTCCTGCCATGCCCGCGGACAGAAGAAGGGTGGCTTGGGGCTCGACAGTCGCGAAGCGATCTTGGCCGGCGGCGAGAGTGGCACGGTGGCCGTGCCCGGCAAGCCCGAGGCGAGCTTGTTGTTGCAGGTGGTCATGCACACGGGGGACGTGCAGATGCCCCCCAACGGCAAGTTGGCCGACGACGAGATCGCCGCGCTCAAACAGTGGCTCGCGCTCGGCATGCCTTGGCCCGCTACCAAAAGCGACGCGAGCGGCAGTTCGATACGGACAGCCGGAGCGGTGACCGACGCCGACCGGCAGTTCTGGTCGTTTCAGCCGATCCGCGATCACGCGCCCCCCGCGGTGCAGCGCAAGGATTGGTCGCGCAATACACTCGACCACTTCATCTTGGCTCGTCTCGAAGCCGAAGGCTTGAAACCCGTCGCCGAAGCCGATCGCCGCGCGCTCATTCGCCGCGCGAGTTTCGATCTGCTTGGGCTGCCGCCGTCGGTCGAGGAAATCGAAGCGTTCGTGAACGACAAGTCCCCCACGGCTTACGAGCGGCTGATCGACCGATTGCTCGAGTCACCGCACTACGGCGAGCGTTGGGCTCGGCACTGGCTCGACGTGGCCCGCTATGGCGAAGATCAGGCCCACACGTTCCAGGCCCGCATGTACCCCAGCGGCTATCGCTATCGTGATTGGATCGTCGACTCGTTCAATCGCGATTTGCCGTTCGATCAGTTTGCCATTGCGCAGATTGCGGGCGACCTGGTCCCCAATAGCCCGCGCGAGTCGCTCGCGGCGTTGGGTTTTTTCGCCCTGGGGCCCGTGTACTACGGCGACGCAGGCTGCACGCCCCGCGCCAGGGCCGACGAGTACGATGACCGCATCGACACGCTCTGCCGCGGCTTTTTGGGGCTGACGGTCTCGTGTGCCCGCTGCCACGATCATAAGTTCGATCCGATTTCGATGCAGGACTATTACGGTCTCTCGGGCATCTTTGCGAGCAGCGACTACCGCGAGGCACCGCTGGCCGACGCCGAGACGGTGAAACGCTACGACGAGCTGCAAGCCAAGATCAAGCAGTTCGAGGAGCGTCAGAAGACCGCGACGGCCGAAGAGGGACGCAAGGTGTCCGAGCGTTTTGCCACCCAGACGGCCGACGTGCTTGTCGCGCTTTGGAAGACACAGCAGCGACGCAAGTCGAACGCGAATTACAAACTGTCGGCCGCTGCCAAAGAGTCGGGGATCGAAGAATACCTGCTCGATCGCTGGCTCAAGCACATCGAGGCCGACGCGCTGGGCAAGCGTCCGCTGCTCGCGCCGTGGCGCAAACTCATCGCCGAGCAGAATCCAAAGCAAGATCTATCGGACGACGCCGCCGCGCTCGCCGCGACGACCGCGGTCGCCAAGCAACTCGAGTCGCAAATTCTCGCGGCGGTCGAGAAGCGGCAAAAAATCGAGGCCGATTACGCCGCCCAGGTGGCCGCACTCAAGCCCGACGAGAAAAAGCCCAACAAGCCAGGTCTCGACAAGGAATCCAGCGAGCTGCTCAAAGAACTGTTTGAAGATCGCAACGCGGCGTTGATGCTTGCCAAGGGGCAAATCGACAAGCTGCTGTCGAAAGAACAGCAGGCGCGTTTGGCGTCGATGCAGCAAGAGATCGACGCACTCAAAAAACAAGCTGGCGCCAAGTATCCCATCGCCCACAGCCTGACCGAGGGCAAGCCGCTCAACATGCAAATTCATTTGCGCGGCAACCACAAAACGCTCGGCGACGAGGCCCCGCGACGGTTCCTCGCCGTGATCTCGCCTCCCGAGGCCAAGCCCTTCGAGCAAGGGAGCGGCCGGCTCGAATTGGCCCAGGCGATCGCCAGCCCCAACAACCCCCTGACCGCGCGGGTGTTCGTCAACCGCGTCTGGCAACATCATTTTGGACGTGGCATTGTCGGCACCCCCAGCAACTTCGGCCTGCTCGGCGAGCGGCCCACGCATCCGGAGTTGCTCGATCACTTGGCGCGAGGGTTCATCGCCTCGGGCTGGTCGGTCAAGCAACTGCATCGCACCATCATGCTCTCGGCCACGTATCGCTTGGCGTCCACGCATCAGGCCGCGAACTACGAGCGCGATCCGGACAACCGGCTGCTCTGGCGTGCCAATCGTCGCCGCCTCGACATCGAATCGTGGCGCGACGCCGTGCTGGCCTCCAGTGGGCAACTCGACCTGACGTTGGGTGGCCCCTCGCAGAATTTGAACGATGCGAACAACCGCCGCCGCACGTTTTATGCCGCGGTCAGTCGACACGACCTGAATGGGATGTTGCGGCTGTTCGACTTTCCGGACCCCAATCTGACCAGCGAGCGGCGCGTGATTACCACCGTGCCGATGCAACAGTTGTTCGTGCTCAACAGCGACTTTATGATTCGTCAGGCGAAAGCGCTCGCCGAGCGCACCACGAAAGTCAAGCCGACGGATGACGCGGATCGCATCGCACGCCTGTATGGCTGGGCACTCGGTCGAGCGCCGAGTGCTCATGAGTTGCAGATGGCTCAGCAGTTTCTATCGGCTCCACTGTCGCCGGGCGATAAGCCGGCCGACGTGAAGCTGACCCCCTGGGAACAGTTGGCGCAGGCTTTGTTGGCCACGAATGAATTTGGTTTTGTCGATTAACTTTCCGATAAGGCTTCTAAAAAGGGGTCAGGGACCGTTGCCGGAACGACCCAACGGGTGCTTCGCACAACGGTACCTGACCCCTTTTTAGACCCCTTTTTAGAAGCCAGACTAACTTCCACGTCACGAGAAGATCATGATGAACTCGACCACGCTCTCGCGCCGCGAACTGCTGCAGCGCTGCGGCACCGGATTTGGCACGCTCGGCTTGGCCGCGCTGCTCGCGGAGAACGGCTTGCTCGCCGCCCCGGCCGCTCAGTCGACCAATCCGCTCGCGCCAAAGGCCCCGCACTTTGCAGCCAAGGCCAAGCGGGTGATCTTTCTGTTCATGAATGGCGGACCGTCGCATGTCGATACGTTCGACCCCAAGGAAGCGCTGGTCAAATACGCCGGCCAGCAACCTGAGGAAGTGACGAAAGACTATCAGCGCGTGGTCGGCAAGCTGTTCCCCTCGCCGTTCAAGTTTGCCAAATATGGCGAGAACGGCGTTGATGTCAGCGAACTCTATCCGCACGTGGCCTCGACCATCGACGACATTTGCGTGATTCGCTCGATGCACACCGACATCCCCAATCACGAGCCGGGCTTGCTCATGATGAACTCGGGTCACGTGCAGCCGACACGCCCCAGTCTGGGCTCATGGCTCACCTACGGCTTGGGAACCGAGAATCAGAATCTCCCCGGCTACGTCGTGCTCTGCCCGGGCAAACCGGTCGTGGGGCCGCAGCTCTGGGGCAACAGTTTCTTGCCCGGCATTTATCAGGGCTGTCACATTAACAACAGCAAGATGGACCCCAAGTCGGTCATCCAACACGTCCACAACACATATCTGCCGCCGGCCGCGCAGCGCAAGCAGCTCGATCTGTTGCAGCAACTCAATCGCGAGCACCTCGAGCAGCGCCAGCAAGACGCGCAGCTCGAATCGCGCATCGAATCGCTCGAGATGGCCTTCCGCTTGCAGTTCGCCGCGCAAGACGTGTTCGATCTGGGCCAAGAGTCGAAGCCGACCCGCGAGCTGTACGGCGAAGGTCAGTTTGCGGATGCCTGCCTGGTGGCGCGGCGGTTGGTCGAGCGGGGTGTGCGGATGGTGCAGCTCTACTACGGCGGCGGACAACCCTGGGACGATCACGGCGACATCTTCAATCATGCCAAGCACGCGCAGGCCAGCGATCGCCCCATCGCCGCGCTCATCAAAGACCTCAAGCAGCGCGGCATGCTCGACGACACGCTGATCGTCTGGACCGGCGAGTTCGGCCGCACCCCCTGGTCACAGGGGGCCAAGGGACGCGATCACCACAGCCGCGGGTTCACCAGTTGGCTTGCTGGCGGCGGCGTGAAAGGGGGCCTCGCCTACGGCAACACCGATCAGTTCGGCAATCATGCCGTGGAAAACAAGGTCCACATCCACGACCTGCACGCGACCATATTGCACCTGCTGGGCATGGATCACGAGCGGCTCACCTATCGCTACAGCGGCCGCGACTTCCGCTTGACCGACGTTCACGGCTCGGTCGTGAAGGACATTATTGCGTAGGGAATCGAAGCATGGACGCTCATAAGCCATCTTTAACCTACAGCCATGTTTGGCCTCCTACGTCCGCCTGTCGGAGAATGAATTGCCCGAGAAGCGGGACGGCAAATGAATATCGCCCATGTCTATTCTTGTAAATTAGTCCTGCGTCGCTCAGTTTTGAAAACATCTGATTTATCTGGCTTGGACTAAACGCTTTGTTAAGTGTTTGGATCGATTTTTCCGCAACGTCCTGAACGGTAAATTCAGAATCATTATTTTCGAGGTTTGCTACTACCCAAAGCAGTTGCCTTTGCCGATCTGTGGCTTTTGACCAACGGCCCATGAAGAAATCATTATCTAATTTTCGCGTCGCTTCTGCGACGGAAGCTGTTCTATTTGTACCGATATTTTGGAGATATGCGTCAAATAGTTCTCGGCAGATGAATTGAATAAAATAGGGATAACCGCCTGAGGTTGCGATAATAGCTTGAATGCCGTGGTCGTTGAATTTTACGGGACAGTTCGCATCTTCAATCGGCTTCACGATGGCATCACGGCTGTCTTTCTCATTCAGCCGATCGACCGTTAAGACGTGAAACATTCTTTCCGCGTAGGTACGTGCTTCGACCAGCTTGGGAAATAATGTCTGAAGCCCAACCATGACGAGCATGAAGGGAATGTTCTTCTTTTGGATGGATTGGAATACGTCGAGCATTAGGGAGAGTGGATACTGCTCCTTGGCCGCGTGATCCGCCATCGTCTGGGCTTCATCGTAGGCAAAAATAATTCCACGATTGCCGCCACCTTTCATCACAGACCAAATTAGTTCCAAAACGGCCTTCATTTTGTCGGCAATCAGGCCCGGGGTCTCATTCAATACGCGGATTAAATTTGGATAACTCAGTGTGACATCTTGAGACGCACTGCGCGCAAAACCAATCTTGGGTAATTGAACATTGCCGACCACCATGGCTGAGGTCACCAGCGACAAATCTGAGATCAGGCGAGTCGCCATGCTTGATTCACTGAGGCTTGCAGACTCAGAGAGATCCGTGCCGACCCATAGCCAACCCTCTTCGATCGCGATGGGCTTTAGAGTCTCAAGCAATACGGTCTTACCAACCCCCCGAAGGCCAGTGACTATCAAGTTCTCGAAAATAGTGTCCTGCTTGAGGAGACGGCGAAATTCATTCTTCTCATGCTCCCTACCCGCCAAATAGGTGGGCATGTGCCCCGCTCCAGGCCGGTATGGGTTCTGGAATGGGTCGATATTCGACATTTCAACCTCACGTTACAGCGATGGCTAAATTTAATACGTATCATAAATTTATACATCCGTATGGTTCCAAGTCAATCTAAAATTGTCCAGCCGAACACCTGTCTTGGCTCACCGTGAACTGGAATCTCAACCGCAAGGCGTTGGCCAGTCAGTTTCACGAACTCGCAGCCGTGTTCGTCGCTCATTTGGGTAAATCGAAGGTGGTGCCACTCTGCTTTGCCTCGATTTATCGTTGGAAATTATCATTCGCCGCGCTGATTCGGTAGGATGATGCGCTCATTAGGGTCGCCGCGCCATTTTGCCACTCAGGAACAAGGAGTTTGTCATGCGCTGTCTGCTTGCGATCGTTCTATCGCTGGGGTTGTTCGCCAATGCCGGGTCGACACTCTCGGCCGCGGTGCTCAAATCGCCCGAGCGCGGCAGTGTCGCGCTGCAAGGAATCGACGTCATCCGCTTTGCGCCCGAGGGGGTGTTGCTGATCGCCGACGGCAAGGGGAACCAGATCGTCGCGGTCGACACGCAAGACACGGCACCGCTCAGCGGAGCCGGGGCCAACGTCAAGAACATCGGCGAGGAGATTGCCGCCCGGCTCGGATCCAAGCCCGCCGATGTCGAAGTGATCGATCTGGTCGTCAACCCGCTGTCGACCAAAGCCTATCTGGCGATCCGCAAGCACGACGAGAAGCGTGACCTGATCGTGACGGTCGACCCCAACGGCAAGCTCGGCCTGCTCGCGCTCGACAACGTGCCGCATGTGCGCGTCGGCCTGCCGCGAGACGACAAGGGCGCGCCGTCGCTGCGCATCACCGACCTGGCCTGGGCCAACGATCGGCTCGTGGCCGCGGCTCGCGCGAACGAGGAGTTTGCCTCGAAGTTATTGATCGTTCCCGGCCCGTTGAGCTCGAAGAGCACCAGTGAGTCGTACAGTGCCGAGACGTTCCACGTGGCGCACAACAAGTGGGAGACCAAGGCCCCGATGTCGTCGATCATGCCCTACGAAGAGAACGGCCAGTGGTACGTGGTTGGCGCGTTCTCCTGCACGCCGATCGTCAAGTACCCACTCGCCGAGCTGCAAGCCGGCGCGAAGGTCAAGGGGATCAGCATGATTGAGTTGGGCAGCGGCAACCGGCCGCTCAACATGTTCTCATACGAGAAGGACGGCAAGCCATCGGTGCTTGTGAACACGTTCCGCTTCCATCACGCGCGGGCCCCGCTCAGCCCGAGCCCCTACTGGACCTGCCGATTCAATCGCGAGTTGCTCGCCGATCAGCGGAAGATTAACGAGCAGGCCGTGCGACGCGACGTTAAAAACCCGGCCGACGCGGCGATTACGATGGTCGACGCCTTTGGCGGCGTCGTACACATGGATCGCCTCGACGCGCAGCGAGCGCTGGTGATTCGCAACGGCGCGGCGGAGAAGCAACTCGATTTGGCGACGGTCGTGTTGCCGTAGTCGTGCTGTCAACGAGGACACTGTCGATGCGGTTTATTCGCACGGTGACCGTCGGATTGCTGGGACTCGGCTGGCTCGTCGGTCCCTTATGGGGCGGCGAGCCAGCACCGCTGCGAATCGAGTCGTCGGTCGACGCGCGCCGGCCGACGATCGTCTGGGACATGGGGCCCAGCGTGTCGGCGCAACTCGGCGAGCGACCGCAGGACGCTTGGGCGAGCGTGTTCTGGATCGCGCGGGTCGATGAGCAGGGGCGCGCCGGCTTGAGCGTGTTCGGTAACTACGTCCGAGCAGGTCACGCGTTGCGATTGACCCCCGCCGTGCAACTCGCTCCGGGAGGCGTGTATCGCGTCGCGGTCGTCGCCCAAGGGGTGAAGCTTCCCACGCTTGAGTATCGGGTGCCTGCAAGCATGGCGGCGGTCGCCACGCGCGTCGAGCGTGTGTATCCGACGGCAGACCGAATCCCGGCGAACCTGCTCAAGTTCTATCTCTACTTCTCCGCTCCGATGCGCGACACCGACGGCATTTTCGATCATCTGCACCTCATCGATTCTCAAGGCCAGAGTGTTCATGATCCCTGGCGGCGGCAGTCATTGTGGAGCGATGACGGACGGCGGCTGACGCTGCTCATTCATCCCGGCCGGATCAAAAAGGGGGTTAATCTGCGCGAGGAGTTGGGTCCCGTGTTGCGGCCAGGAGAAACCTACACGCTCGTCATCGATCGCGACGTGCTCGATGCCGCCGGACAACCGCTCGTCGCGTCAGAGCGTAAAACGTTCCTGGCCACGGCCGAGGTCAACTCGCGCGTTTTGGTCGGCGACTGGAAACTGTCGTCCCCTCGCGCTCAAACGCGCGAACCGCTGCTCATCACGTTCGATCGAGCACTCGATCATGCCCTGGCTCGACGGCTGCTGCGGGTGAGCGACGCACGGGGCGAACCGTTCTCAGGAAGCGTCGAACTCGGTCCGGACGAGCGGCAATGCCGCTGGGTACCGCACCAACCGTGGACACTGGGGCTCCACACGCTCGATGTGGACGAGGTGCTCGAGGATTTGGCCGGCAACACCGTCACGCGGGTGTTTGACACCGACCTCGAACAAGGAGATTTGCCGGGGACGAGACGCACACGGACGTTCTCGACCTTGGCGAAATGAGGTTTGGCGGTCGATTGGTTAGTGCCAATCCTAAAATCGACGGGGACTGTCCCGAATTTGCGAAGTCTGCGAAGCAAATTGGGACTGTCCCCTTCGCATATCGGTTTTAGGATAGGCACTAATAGCGGGGCAAGCCGGGCTGGATCGACATGGCCCAGTCGTCGATGCCCCCTTTCATGCTTTGCGCCTGCGCGAAGCCTTGCTGACGGAGCCAATTCGCCACGCGCAGCGAGCGACCGCCATGATGGCAATGCACCACGATCGGGGCGTTTTGGTGAGCGGCCAACTCGCCGAGCCGAGCCGGCAATTCGCCCATCGGAATCAACTGGGCCTGCGGAATATGGACCTGCGCGTGCTCGCTGGCCTCGCGGCAATCGAGCAGCAAGAACGGTTCGCCGCGGTCAAGCATCGCTTTGACGCTGGCACAATCGGTTTCCATCGGCAGCGGAACACTCATGGCGGCTCACCCTATCTGGCTGGGAACCCAGCGTGGCTCTTGGTACGCTGAGCGTATCGTACTCCGTGAGCCTCGCTCGGCAAGTGCCCCGCCGCAATGCCATCTGCCGCCATGACCGCCGATCCCCTCCAACAACGTGCCTTTGCCGTGGAAGTCGTGACGCGGCTGCGTCAGAGCGGCTTCCAGTCGTTATGGGCGGGGGGCTGCGTGCGCGATCAACTCCTGGGCCACACGCCGAAAGATTACGACGTGGCGACCGACGCCTTGCCGGAGCAAATCCGCGCGCTGTTCGGCAAGCGGCGAACGCTCGCCATCGGCGCGGCGTTTGGTGTGATCGCCGTGGTCGGCGCTCCAGCGCAAGGGACCGTCGAAGTGGCGACCTTTCGACGCGACACGACCTACAGCGACGGGCGACGCCCGGACGCGGTGGTCTTTAGCACGGCCGAGGAAGACGCCCAGCGGCGCGATTTTACGATCAACGGACTGTTCTACGATCCGCTCGCCGACCGCGTGCTGGATTACGTCGGCGGAGTCGACGATTTGCAGCGAGGCATCGTCCGCGCGATAGGCACACCCCAAGAACGCTTCACCGAAGACAAGCTGAGGTTGCTGCGGGCCGTGCGCATGGCCGCGCGGTTTGGCTTTGAAATTGATCCCCCCACGCTGTCCGCGGTGTGTCAATTGGCGCCGCAGGTCGTGGTGGTCAGTCCCGAGCGGATCGGTCAGGAATTACGGCAGATGCTCGTCATTCCCGCGCGGTCTCGCGCCGTGCGGTTGCTCGCCAGCACGGAGTTGCTCCAGCCGATTTGGCCTGAGTTGCTCGCAGTCTACGCGCAGCATGTCGAGTCGGCTCCGTCCGAGTGGGTGGGCACGCTCAACGTGCTCGACGAACTCGACCGTCCGAGCGTTGCATTGGCGCTGGCCACGTCGCTGCTGCATGTCGCCGCGGGGCCGACGGCAGTCGAGGCGATCAGCAAACGCTGGCGGTTGTCGAATCAAGAGTCGCTTTGCGCCGCTTGGTTGTGGCAGCATGCGCGGGCGCTGGACGACGCGCCCGAGACGCGCTGGTCGACGATCCAACGCTTGTTGATCGCCGCGGGGTCAGCCGAGTTGATCGAACTGCATGCGGCCCGAGCGCGTGCCGAAAATCGTTCGCTGGCCGCGGTAAACTTTTGCCGCGAGCGATGGGCTTGGCCGTCGGAGCAATTGAACCCGCCGCCGTTGGTGACCGGCCACGATCTGATTGGCCTGGGCGTCGCCAAGGGGCCCATTTTTGCCCGCTGGCTCGAACAGTTGCGCAGTGCTCAACTCGATGGCGAGATCGCCACGCGCGACGAGGCCGTGGCCCTGATCGAACGCTGGAAACGACAGACGACAGACTCGTAGCGGCTGGACAAAGCGTGCCGAGCGACCTACGATCAGCGGCAGACCTTTTCTATTTTCATCGTTAGGAACCGATTTGTGAGTCCCGATCAAATTCTGTCGATGGTGCTTCGCGCACTGCATCTGATTGCCGCCTCAACGGCCTTGGGAGGGATGGTATTCGCCCGGTTCGCGTTCGTGCCGGCGCTTAATGAGTTGGAGGCGGGCGCCCGAGAGCGGCTGCACGAGGCGGTCCGCTCGCGCTGGGCCAAGTTCGTGCATGTCTCGATTCTCTTCTTGCTGCTCAGCGGACTCTATAACTTCGGCAACATCATCAAGACGTATCAACTCATGCGTCCGTACCACATGTTGTTCGGGATCAAGTTTCTGCTGGCGCTCGTCGTGTTTGCCGTGGCCAGCATCCTGGCCGGCCGCAGCGGACTCGCGCAAAAGTTGCGCCAGAATGCCAAGACGTGGCTCAATCTGAACTTGGTGCTCATCGTGTCGATTATTTTCCTCTCGGGCGTGTTGAAGAACGTACGAGAACGGAGCCCGCTCAAATCGGCGCCTGCCGCGGCGGCCGTTGTCGAGCCCGCCAAGTAACCTCACCGTCGCTTCCGAGACGGACCTTAAGCCCCTCCCACGATCGAGCAGTTCAATATGTCGATGGACAAGAAGGCGAAGAAGCGAGTTGATCTGTTGCAACAACGGTTGCAAAAGCTTCGACAGCAGTTGGCCGGCGCTCGCAAACAGCCCGATGAGCCGGACGAGGTCAAGCGGCTGGAAACCGAAATTGCCGCCACGAGCCGCGAGCTGGATGAACTCAAGGGTGCCTGAGCACCCCGCAAGAAAATGGGGGTGTGACCGGTGGACATCGACAAACGGGACCCGAAACCGTTTGTCGGCCAGCATTCCGGCCACAACCCCCGCGTGGATCTAACGGTGCTCTAAAACGAATCGTCCACTTTGCTGAGTGCGCCGTCATGGCGACGATCGAACCAGCGGCCATCGGTTCGCTCAACTCCCAACTCGACAATGCTGTCCGCGTCGAGGTCGACGATCAACGGACGGTCGCCGGCCTCGCCGAGCTGCACGCGGCGATCGGCCCGCGTGAATCGGCCGTCCCCATCGCTGTCGAGCAGCCACACTCCTTGGCGGAAGACACCGATGTTGTCGATACCATCGCCATTGAAGTCGCCGACCACGGGCAGATCGCCAATCTCGCCCAGGGTCATGACATGGGCCACAATGGCCGCTTGCGGCAACGCGTGGGCCGTGCGGTGCAACACGACCCGCGGCAGCTTGCGATGGGCCGGTGAAGCGACACGCGAGGGGTGCTGATTCGGATTGTCGGCGTCGGGCAGCCCGGGCTCCAAGGCCACGGCGTCGTCGTCACCCAGCCAAGCGCGACCGACGACGCCGATGTCGGTCTTTCCGTCGCCGTCCCAATCGCCCGTGATGGGTAAATCGCCGGCCGTTCCGCAATGCACCCACAGGTCGTCGCGGTCCCAGCGATCATTGCCATTGAGGTCGATGAACCACTGTCCGTCGAGGAACAGCCCCTGCTCGATGGCTCCGTCGCCGTTGAAATCGCCGCGCACGCGTATCGCGCCGCTGAGTTCAAAGCACGAGTCGTCAACCGCGCTCAACGTCGGCCAGGCTCGCGCGGGCAAGGCGTGAGTCGGTCGACCGACGTTGAGCGACACCAAGTGCCAATGCAGCGCCGCAGACGCCGCCAGGGGGCGAGCGTCGCTCTCCGTCGCCACGACGATCGCGGCCGCCGAGACGATCCCGAACACGACGCCGCACATGACGGCCGAGGTGAGCGGTGATCGCCGGCGAACACCCAATCGCATAAATCGCTCCGGTTCTCAAGCACAGCGAACGAGACGTGCAATCGACCCCCGCCAGCGTGTCGCGGCGAGCGTTGCGGCTCATTTGAGACGCATCTGAAACATAGGTCGATGAGCGGGACGCGTCCAGGAATTCGCAGCGAAATTTGCTCGTCGGCGGAGCGAATGGCCCCGGACGAGTATCGACCATGCGGGTCGTAGCGCGTGGAGCGAAGGCACGGAGCTTTGCGGGGCGATGTTTGGCCGAATGCGATAAAAACGGCTCAAGCAATCGGCCTCGCGCCCCAGCCAGCCGCCGGAGCTCGACGAACTTAACGCCCTTCTTGAGCGGCCGAGACCACGCCGATGTCGTCGATCCCGTCGCCATTCCAGTCGCCGACCACGGGCCGATCGCCGGCCTCGCCGTACTCGAAGGCCAGATCGTGATGATCCAGCACGCGGTCGTGATTCAGGTCGATGAACCAACGCCCATCACGGAAGACGCCAATTTCGTCCGTACCGTCACCGTTGAAGTCGCCGACGATTGGCAGGTCGCCGAACTGACCGTACTCGAAGACCTCCGCGTCGGTTTCTGGCCGGCCGTCGGCGTGGAGCTTCAGATGCCAGACCCCAGCGCGGAACAGGCCGACGGAGTCGACCCCGGCCGAGTCCCAATCGCCGACGACGGGACGATCTGCTTGGTGACCATAGTTGAACACGCGATCGATCGTTGCGGTTCGCAAGCTGCCGTTGACGGTGCGCCGCAACTCGTGAGTGGCTCGCGGAGCGATCGGCTGGGTCGCTGACGTTGCTTGCGGCGGCAGAGTGGGTGAGTTGTCCTGAGCGGCGTTCGCGGTCGCATCGAGTGCCGCGGCCTGGCCAACGATGCCGATGTCGGTCTTGCCGTCGCCGTCCCAATCGCCCACCAAGGGTTGCGTGCCGCGATGGCCCAACTGAGCCCACATGTCCGCGTCGTCCCAGCGACCATTGCCGTTGAGATCGATGAACCATTGGCCCTCGTGGACCACGGCCAAGTCGCTGACCCCGTCGCCATTGAAATCGCCGGTCACCGGCACGCCCCAGGCGGGTCCAAAAGCGATCTGCGACTCGTAGACCTTGTCCCCCTCGACCGTGCGCAGCTTCCAATGCAGCGGCGCGCCCTCGGGCAGTTTCCAGGCAGTGTCGTTCGTGGCGCGACTCAACTGCACCGGGACAGCATCCTCGCGGGGTTGACCCCCGTTGATCACGCTCAATTGCCAGACCGGAGGCGCAGGCTCCACCGGCGTTGAACTCGTCAACTCGAGTGACGCGGGAAGCGTAATGAGCTGCGTCGGGGTGACCGATATTTGCGGGACGAGTGGCGTGGCGACATCGATGGTGGGCTGAGCCACAACCTCGCGGGCACTCGTGATTGCCTCGGTTGTCGCGGCGTCGATGGCGACACCAAAATAGAACGGGTTCAGGGGGTTCGACGCCTCAGCGTTGTTGCCGCTCGAAGGGGCCAAGGGCAACTCGGTGAAGCCGTAATGCTGACCCGCGACACCGCTGAGGATCGCGATGTCGACCATCTGATTGCCGTCGAGCGCGTGGCCGCCGGCACTGCCGACGATCGCGCGACCGTCCTGATAACCGCTCGGTTGCAACTCCTCGAGTTGGTAGCCGTCGGGCAACAGTGCGTCGAAGTGGAATAGGCCCGCGTTGTCGGTGAGCATTGAGTCGAGCAACGTGCCGAGCGCGTCGCGCAACTGCACCCGCACACCCGAGAGCGCGGTCTCATTGGATTCGTAGGCACCATCGGCGTTTTGGTCGATAAAGACCCGGCCGCTCAGGCTGCCGAGCTGAGGCGCGTTGGTGAGCGTGCTGGAGAGCAGTTCTTGGTCCAAGAGCGAATCGAAGAGACTCGAACTCGACACGTCCAAGTCGCCCGCCAGCATGTAACGGCGTTCGAGGTGTTCGATGCGACAGCAGCGTATTCGCGGCGCGGGGACGAGGGACGTCGGCACGGCGTTGAGCGGCGCGTGTAAGGGTCGTCGAAAGGAACGCACGAGCAGTTCTCCGTTCACACGCTATTTCGTCGTGGCTTCCGGGCGGGGTGCAACCGACGAGGCGGTCTCTTCGAGAGGGCCCCACAGTCTCACGGCGGTGTCGAACCCCGCCGAGATCAGCCGCCGTTGCGAGGGCAGATAGCCGAGCGAGGTCACCGATCCGATGTGTCCCAAGAGGGGTTGCCGTTCGCTGAGCGTGGCGAGATCCCAGATCCGAATCACGTTGTCGCTGCCGCCGGCGACAAGCTGATTCGTCCCCGCGAACGTGAGCGACATGACTTTGCCCGCGGGCTTGGGGAGCGTCAGGATCGGTTGTCCGTCGGCGCTCCACAGGCGTATTTGGCGATCTTCGCCGCCGGAGGCCAACTGCTGGCTATCGGCCCGAAAGCACAGGGCGCGAATACGTTGCCGATGGGCGTCGATCGTGGCGATGCTATGCGAGTTGTCCAGGTCCCAGAGTTGAATTTTGCCATTGCGTCCTGCCGCGGCCAGCCGACGTCCGTCGAGTGAGATGGCGAGCGCGCGCACGTCGGCCGTGTTGGTCGCAAGTCGTGCGGTGAGCGAATAGCCGGTCGTCTCGTAGACGCTGAGTTGATCGTTGAAGCCTCCGGCAATCAGTTGCTTGCCGTTGGGCGAATAGCCGACGCAGAACATGGCGATGTCCGACTCATCGAGCACGTGCAACTCATCGCCGCTGCGAGCGTCCCAAACGCGCAGCGTGCGATCGTCACTGGCCGAGACCAACTGCGTGCCGTCCGGATGAAAGGCCACGCCGCGTACCCAGTCGCCATGGCCGCGAAAGGACCGCAGCAGTCGCCCGTCCGCGAGGCTCCACAGCCGGACGATGGAATCATCGCCCCCGGTGGCGACCAGAGTCGCCTCGCTGTTGATGGCCAAACAGGAGAGCACGATCGGTTCAGCGCGCGCCGTCGAGACGGGCATTTGAATCGAACGGGGGACCAACTCGTCTTCAGCCCACGCGCGACCGACCCGCGTGGCAAGCGCCAGCAGCGTCAGCGCGCCGAGCAGACACGACCGCCAACTCGATACATGGAAAAGGTTTGTCGACACCGTGGGCAACCGTGACCAAAGAAAGAATTTCTCTCGTCGAAATATCGGTCACCGATAGGCCTCGTGTCGAGCGAACGAAGAAATCGTCGGATCGAGAACGGTTGTTCCGACGGCAACGGTGGCAACGATTGCGTAAGCTGCCCGCAGAGTAACGATCGCAGCGGGTTTACGGACGCTTGCAAGATCAGGTCGTCGGAGACTCGCCAAAGAGCGCCTGCAAGCAAATCTGCGACCAGGTTTCAAAGCCCGTGAGGTCGGCGAGCAGTTCGCGTACATCGCAGAACCCGCAGGCGAGGATCTCGCTCTCGCGGGGCTGCACGGAGGGGCGTTCGACATCGAAGATGTGGACCACGCCCAGGTGTACCTTGCCCACCTCGGTCAGGTCGTCGTTGATGAGACCGACGCACTGTTGCGTGTAAGGCGTGTCGATCGCGACCTCCTCGGCAAGTTCACGGCGCAAGCCTTCTTGGTAGGGGTCGGCAGACGCACCGGCCGCCGAGTCGAGCGACGAAACGGTGTCGATCGATGAGATATGACCGCCGATGCCGACGCTCCGTTTGCTGTGCAGACGACCTTCCCCCTGTCCTTTGCCGCGGGTGTATTGAAAGACCAGCGTGCGACCGTCGGCCGTTGTGTGACGGAAGACGACGTAGGGAATCAACTGTTTGAACGACGGATCGCGCTCCATCTCGGGCCGGGGCAGGTAGCGGATGTTCCGCGGGTCGAGCAGCGTGTCCAGGTAGCGTTCCACATCGCGCGAGAAACCTTGGAAATGACCGAGGCTGTGAAACAACTCGGTCGGCGCTACCAACACGTGTTCGACGGCCGTTTCGAGCATGGCGAGTCCTGATGGCTGAGGAGACGAAGGCGAATGGAATAGGCTCAAAATATACGTGCTCGCCTTGAATTTTACGAGCGTCGACGCCGCGAATTTGCCCAATAATCGACCGCCGCTCGACGCCGCTCGTTGATTCATGCGCCGCGGGCGGGCACAATAGCTGCGATGCACGATGGGCTATCGAACCCCAATAACAGAGGACCTGCTCATGCTTCCCACGCGGCGTGAATTTCTCGAACGATGCGCGGCGGTGTCGGCCTCGGCGCTCACGGCGGGCTACACAGCCACGGCGCGCGGTTACGCCGCCAACGAAACGATCAGCGTCGCCTGCATTGGCACCGGCGGTCGATGTCGCAAACTGATGCAGTCGCTCAATACGATCCAGGGGGTCAAGATCGTCGCGGTGGCCGATATTTGGGACGTGCATCGCGAGATGGGCAAGCAACTGGCCGACCCCAAGGCCATCGCGGTCAACGACTATCGCGAACTGCTCGACCGCAAAGACATCGACGCGGTGTTGATCGGCGCTCCGGATCACTGGCATGTGCCGCTGACGATCGACGCCTGCCGCGCGGGCAAGGACGTGTACGTCGAAAAACCCTTGACGCATGACGCAAGCGAAGGGGAAGCGGTGATCGCCGCGCAAGAAAAAAGCCAGCGTGTCGTGCAAGTCGGCAATCAGCAGCGGAGCATGCCGCACTTTCAGCAGGGATACGACATTATCCGTAGCGGGCAGTTGGGCGAGATCCACAAAGTACACCTGACCTGGAACCGCAACGCCCCGCGACACAAGCTCAATAAGCTGGGCATCGACCCCAAGAGCGTCGACTGGGCCAAGTTCTTGGGCTCCGCCCGAGAGCAGCCCTTCGACGAGTATCGCTTTCGCAACTGGCGTTGGTTTTGGGACTTTGGCGGCGGCATCTTAACTGACCTGATGGTGCATTTTATCGACGTGGCCAATTGGTACCTCGACCTCGACGCTCCCGCGACCGCCGCCACGATCGGCGACCACTTTCAGACCGCCGATTTGTGGGAAACTCCCGACACGATCCAAACCTTGCTGCGCTATCCGGACCAAAAAGTGCAAGTGTATTTCGAGGGGACATTCGTCAACGCCCGGAACGCGGCGATGCTCGAGTTTATGGGGAGCGAGGGGACACTGTACCTCGACCGTGGACGTTACGAGCTGCATCCCGAGCGAAAGAGCGAACTGAAGTACCGCGAGCTTGTGCTCGGCACGGGACCGAGAGGGGCCGACTTCTACGATCAGCCCGACGGCGAGGTGCTGCATTTGGCCAACTGGCTGGAGTGCATCCGCAGCCGCCAAGCGCCCAACTCGCCGGTGCGAGCGGGTGTCGCGGCAGTGAAAGGGGCTCATTTGGGCAATCGAGCCTACCGCAGCGCGCAACTCGCCCGCTGGTCGCAGCTCACTGCGCAGAAATAACCGCCACGCCCTTACGCAGCCACGCACGACTCAGCACCCCTAGGGCAGTATTCATGGCCGACTTCGATCTGACTCCGCTGATTCAAAACACGTGCGCCCTCGTGGGTCAATGGGAGCACCTAGCCGCGCTGCAACTTGCCGAGGCGTTGGGTGGCCCGGTGGTCCAGGATGGACCGTTCAAGGGGATGTTGCTCGACTTGAACCTGAACATCACGGGGCTGCCTCGCAAGCTGATCGGCTCATACGAGGCGGAGTTGCATCACTTTGTCGAGGCTGCCCTGAACCAGCGACCCCAACGGGTGATCAACATCGGCGCGGCCGAGGGGTATTACACGATCGGCGCGGCGCGGCGGCTACGCGAGTCGACCGTCATCGCGTTCGAGACGGAAAGCCGCTGGCGCGTCGCGCTCGACAAGCTGGCGGGGATCAATCAACTGGCCGGACGCATTCACCTCGGCGGCACCTGCACGATCACGGACCTGCTGGGCTGCGTGGCCTCGGGATCGTTGCTGATTGTCGACGTGGAAGGGGCCGAGGTGGAACTGCTCGACCCGGCCATCGTGCCCGCCCTGCGGCATTGCACAATCCTGGTCGAGACCCACGAGTTTGCGAAGCCGGGGAGCGTGGCCGAGTTGCGGCGCCGCTTCGAGCCGACCCACGTGGTGCAGACGATGGACGCCAAGCCGCGTCGCCTGATGGACTTTCCGCTCTTTCGCCAGGTCATTCCGCAACGGGTGTGGTGGAGCGGGATCTATGCCGAGATGGTGCTCAACGAGTTCCGCGCGGTCGACCAGGGGTGGCTCTTCATGAGCGTGCGCGGCTAGAGCAATTTTCAGAACCATCTTTCGAGTGCCATGCCCACGGCTTGGCGTGGGCATGTACGCGCATGGCCACGCGGACGTGGCCATGGCACCCCAACGAACGCTACAACCATCTGAAACGTGCTCTAGTGACACGCGGGCTAGGCAACTATTTCGGCAGCGATGCGGCGACGCCGGTAGCGAGTGGTTGCCACTCGAATTTCAAATCGACGTCGAAGGCTTTCTCGAAGTAGTTGGCCCGTCGCTCGGCGGTCCACAGATCGACCTCGGGCTGCTCGGCCGAGTGAATGGCCATCACGACGTGTTTGCCCTTGATCGTGAGGGTGACGTTTTTTACCTGCTGAGTATTCGTGCGGTCGAGCCCGCCGGCGATTCGCAGGATGGAGGTCAATTGGCGCACGCGCTGTTGATCCCGCGGGCTCAACTGACTGAAATTCTGGTGTTTTTTCTTGGGACCCGACCCGCGGTGGTAACGCGCCAAGTTGGCGATCAGTTCGAGTTCGTGGGGTTGGAAGCCGGGCAGGCTGCTGTTGAGGATCAGGTAATAGCTGTGTTTATGATGCTGTTCGTAATTGATCAAGTAGCCGACATCTTCGAGCCGGGCCGCGGCTTCGAGCAACGCGCGGTCGCTGGCCTCGAGATCAAAGGCTTCGACGAGTTGGGCATAGATGCTACCGGCGAGTTGAGCCACGTGCCGCACGTGACTGAGGTCGACCCCGCAGCGGGTTGCGAACGAGTCGACCGCCGCCTCGCGATCGACGCCGCTCTCGGCGGCCCCCTGCACGCCGTCGATCATGGAGAGCAGCAAGCCGTCGCGCACGCCGCGATCATGGACGGTCACGCGATTCAAATTGAAGTGCCGCAGCAGACGGTCGATGATGGCCACGCCGGCGACGATGATGTCGGCGCGGTCGGGACTCAATCCCGGCAGCGCGCGGCGAGCTTCGCACGACATCTTCCGCAGGCGGTCGAGCCAGTGCCGCACGTCGGCCCGATAAACCTCAAAACCGCGCAGCGGCATGCCGGTCTGCCCCCGGCTGGCCAGCACCATCTCGGCAAGTGTCGTGAAGGTGCCCCCCGAGCCGATGAGCATGTGCGGGTCGAGCAGTACGTTGCGGGTATGTTTGCGCAGCTCGCGATCGATTTCGTCGATCATGTCCTCGAACTGCTCGTTGCTCATGGGCGCATTGGCGGCGAATCGCTCGGTGAACCGGACGGCTCCCAAGGCGGTCGTGCAAATGGCTTCGATGACATTGCCCGAGGCGAGGATGAGCTCGGTGCTGCCGCCACCGGTGTCGGCCACGGCCACGTTTTTGTTGTCGAGATGAAAGTGCCTGGCGACGCTTTTGAAGGCGAGATGCGCTTCGTGCCGAGCGCTGATGACCTGCACGTCGAGGTCGAGTTCGTCTTTGACCCGGCGGACGAAGGCTGGTCCGTTGGTCGCCTCGCGGACGGCGCAGGTGGCGATCACGCGCAGCTCGCGGACTTGGTAACCGAGGGCAATTTGCTTCATGCGGCGTAGGGCGTCGAGCGATTGCTCGATGGCCTCGTCGCTCAGCGCGCCGCTTTCGCCCAGCCCTTTGCTGAGCCGGGTGGATGATTTTTCTTCGTCGAGGACACGGTAGTTCCCCTCGCGGAGCGGTTCGGCAATGACCAAACGAATGCTATTGCTACCGACATCGATGGCCCCCAGCCGGGAGCCAATCTCGCTCGACAAGACAAATTGTTTCTCTTCCATCGTGGATGAAGAATCCAACGTTGCAGATCGGTATGAGGGCGCAGCGACGATCATGCTTCACCATACCACACTCTAGCCATTCTGTCAGGGACGAGTGCGATTGACCGTCGGAAAGTCGTGCCCCATAATCGTTTTCTAACACGGTCGACCCGTTTCGACCGATCCGGTCGATCGATTCGTAGAGCCCATGCGAATGGGTTGCGAGCGAGGTGTTGTGAAACTATTCCGCGATTTGTCGCAATTGCCCAATGCCTTCCGCCGCGGCGGCGTGTCGATTGGCAATTTTGACGGCGTGCACCTCGGCCACGCGCGGATTGTCGAGCGGCTCAAGGCACTCTCGAAAGCCGTGAATGGCCCGGCCGTGATCTTCACGTTCGATCCGCATCCGGTGCGGTTGCTGCGTCCGAGCGAAGCGCCGCCCCCCCTCACCTGGACGGATCGCAAAGCCCAACTGCTCAGTGAGCTCGGGGTCGACGCGATGGTCGCTTTTCCGACCGATCGGGCGTTGCTCGCGTTGTCGCCGGAGGAATTCTTTGCCGACATCGTGTGCCGCTCGCTGGGCGCTCGAGCGCTGGTCGAGGGGCCCAATTTTCGCTTTGGTCAAGGGCGTCGCGGCGACGTGGGATTGCTCGACACCCTGGTGAAACGCAATCGCATGCAGTTGGAAATCGTCGCGCCGATCGAGGTCGACGGTCAGATTGTTTCGAGCAGTCGGGTCCGACAGGCGTTGCTTGCGGGTCGAGTGGACGAGGCTCGCTTGCTGCTCACGCGACCCTACCGGATTCGCGGCATGGTGACCCACGGCGCGTCGCGTGGCGCGTCGTTGGGCTTTCCCACCGCGAATGTCGATGCCATCGACACGCTCGTTCCGGCCGTGGGGGTCTACGCCGGCATGGCCCACACGGTCGGCTCGAAGTGGCCCGCGGCCATCCATGTCGGCCCCAACCCGACCTTCGGCGAGCAAGCGCTCAAGATCGAAGTCCACCTCATCGGCTACCAAGGTTCTTTGTACGGCGAGCCATTGGAAGTAGACTTCTTGTCCCGGCTGCGCGATACGCGGCCGTTTGCCAGTGTCGATGAACTGAAGACGCAGCTGCATCAAGATATTGAGCGTGCCGCTCAGGTCGTGCGACAGATACAATCCCCGCTCGAAGCGGAAGACACCAGCGAGTAAATGAGTGCCCCATGAGCGTCGATTGGAAACGGTTCGTCGAGATTGTCCGCAGCCACCAGCGGTTCGTGCTCACCAGCCATATTCGGCCCGACGCCGATGCGTTGGGCAGCGAGTTGGGCATGGCCGGGGTGCTCGCGGCGCTTGGCAAGCAGGTGCGGATCGTCAACGGCCAGGCCACGCCCCCGAACCTCAAATTTCTCGACCCTGAACAAAAGATCAAGGCGATCAACGTCGACATCACGCCCGCCGAGCTCGCCGACGCCGAAGTGCTGATCGTGCTCGACACCAGCGCTTGGATCCAGTTGGGGCCGATGGCCGACGTCGTGCGCGGGCTCAAGGCCCGCAAACTGATCGTCGACCATCACGTGAGCCAAGACGACCTGGGGGCCGAGCTGTTTAAGGACACGACGGCCGAGGCCACGGGTCGCCTGGTGGTCGACGCAGCCCATGCCCTCGACGTGAAATTGACCCCCGAGTTGGCGACGCCCCTGTTCGCGGCGATCGCCACCGATACCGGTTGGTACCGTTTTGCGTCGACCTCGGGGAACACCTATCGCTACGGGGGCGAACTGGTCGATGCTGGCGCGCAGCCGTCGGCAATCTACCGGCAGCTTTATGAGCAGGACTCGCTCGCCCGTATTCACCTGATTGGCCGCGCGCTGAGCCGCACGGTGGGCGAGCTCAACGGGCGGCTGATTTACACCTATATTCAACGCGCCGACTTCGACGAGCTCAAAGCCCATCCGAGCGACACCGAGGACGTCATCAATATCACGTTGCAGGTTGGTGGCACCGAGGTGGCGGTGATTTTCGTCGAGTTGCTCGGCGGCGGCGTCAAGGTGAGCTTCCGCTCGCGCAGCCGCGTCGACTGTAGCAAGCTGGCGGAGAATTTTTTGGGCGGAGGTCACAAAGCCGCCGCCGGAGCGACGATTCACGAGTCGCTTGAAGTTGCCCGGACGAAAGTGCTTGACGTTGTGCGCGCTGCGATGGGATAATTGACCGGTCGCATTTTGATGCGACCCCCGCCTACCAGCCTTTCGCAAACCGGTTGCCGGTTCCCCCTAAACTTTTTCGCAAGGATCATCGCGATGGATGACATTCCCATCCAGCCGTTGTCCGACAAGGTTCTCGAGCGTCATCCGACGGCAAAGGGGCACGAGCCCAAACAGCCGCATGAGTTCGCGCCACCTGAGGATCGCCGCGACTTTTTGAGCAAAGCCGCCGCGGTCGTCACCGGTGGGGCGATCACCGCCTGCCCGGTGGCCGCCGGCGTGGCCGTGCTCATCGACCCCCTCACACGCAGTGCCGGCGAAGCGCAGGCCATTCGGGTCGCGTCGTTGGATTCGATTCCCGAGTCGGGCGAGCCACGGCAGTTTCCGGTGATTGTTGAGCATCGCGACGACGCCTGGACCCGCTATCGTCATGAGCCGATCGGGGCGGTGTTTATCCGCCGGATTCCGGGCTCGAAAGAGTTGCATGTCTTCAACGCCTCGTGTCCGCACGCGGGCTGTTTTGTCGCCTTCGACGAAAGCGACACGAAGTTCAAGTGCCCCTGTCATGTGAGCGTTTTCGGCATGGATGGCGCGGTTATCAGCGGTCCGCCGCCACGCGGCATGGACACCCTCGAGTACGAACTCCGGGGGAGCGATGTCTATGTCAAGTTCCAAGACTTCTACACCGGTATTGGCGACAAGAAAGCCAAAGTCTGATCGGGCGAGACGGTCGTTTCCACCTTTCTTATCAGCACCCAGTCAGCGCACCCACCATGAACGCATTGATTCAATGGCTCGATGATCGGACCGGCATCAAGGACTTCACGCATGAAATGCTGTACGAACGCATTCCGGGCGGGGCGCGGTGGCGCTACGTCTGGGGGAGCACGCTCGTCTTCGCCTTCGCCGTGCAGGCGATCACCGGCATCTTTTTATGGATGGCCTACAGCCCCAGCAGCCAGACAGCCTGGGAAAGCGTGTACTACATCCAGCACGAAATGTACGGCGGCTGGCTGCTCCGCGGCATCCACCATTTCATGGCCCAGGCCATGGTCGTGCTGCTCGCGCTGCATCTGATGCAGGTCGTCATCGACGGCGCGTACCGCGCCCCGCGCGAAGTCAACTTCTGGATGGGTATCATCCTGCTCAAGATCACCTTGGGCCTCTCGCTCACCGGCTATCTGCTCCCCTGGGATCAAAAAGGCTATTGGGCCACCCGCGTGGCCACGAACCTGGCGGCCATTATCCCCTTCGTGGGACCGGCGATCCAGAAGGTCGTTGTCGGCGGCATGGATTACGGTCATCACACGCTCACCCGCTTTTTCGCGCTGCATGCCGGCGTGCTGCCTGCGTTGCTCGTGGCGATGCTCGTCCCGCACATTGCTCTGTTCCGCCGACACGGCATCAAAGCCCATCTGCCCTCGAAAAAGGCCGACTGCTATTTCTGGCCCGATCAGGTGCTCAAAGACGCGGTCGCCTGTCTGGCCGTGCTCTGTTTCGTGCTGTTCTTCGTGTTCAAGCCGGTGCTGATGGGCGAAACGATCAGCGGTCACCCGGGCGATATTTTGGGAGCCCATCTCGACGCCCCGGCCGACCGCGCCAACGAGTACTCGGCTGCGCGACCTGAGTGGTACTTTTTGTTCCTGTTCCAGTTCCTGAAGTACTTCGAGGGCATGGGGGCCGCCGGCGAACTGATCGGCGCGATTGTCGCTCCTGGCGCAGCGATTTTTGTGCTCATGCTCATGCCGATCCTCGGTCGTTGGAAGCTCGGGCATCGCTTTAATGTCGGCTTCACCTTCGTGCTCCTGGCGGGCGCCGGACTGCTCACCGCTCAGGCCCTCTGGGACGACAATATGTCGGTTTGGGGTAAGCAGCCCTCGGCCAACGACGAACACGCGATGCAAAAGTACAAGGCATCGCAAGACTTCGTCGTGGCCGTCAAGTCGGCCGAGGAAAACGCCCATCGCGCACTCGAATTGGCTCGCGCGCCCGAAGGGATTCCTCCCGCAGGCATGCTGAGCGTGCTCGCCCGGGACCCCAAGACCCAAGGCCCGCGGTTGTTCGCACGCTACTGTGCGAGTTGCCACACGCACTACGATCCGTCGACCAGTCAGGGCATCAACCCGTGGACGAACAAGGACGACACCGAGTGGATGATCGCGGTCAAGAAAGACGACTTCAGCCCCAAGGGTGCGCCGAACTTATTTCGCTTCGCCAGTCGCGAGTGGATCGCGGGGGTGTTGGACCACACCAAGATTTTGACCCCTGATTACTTTGGCAACACCAAGTATGGCAAGCACAAGGTCAAAGGCGAGGAGAAGATTGGCGACATGGCCAGCTTTGTTCTCGACACCCTGAAAGACGCCTCGAAAGAGGACCGCGAGTTGGCCGTGCTGGCCCTGTCGGCCGAGGCGAAGTTGCCGGCTCAACAGGCCATCGACGCACGCGACGCGGCGAAGATCGAGCAAGGGAAGCAAAAGATCAACGCCCTTGGCTGCCTCGATTGCCATAAGTTTCACGATCAAGGTGATCTCGGTGCGGCCCCCGACCTAACCGGTTACGGTTCCGCGGCGTGGCTCAAGGGGATGATTGGCAACCCGGCTCACGAGGCGTTTTACCGCGATAGCAACGATCGCATGCCCGCCTTCGTGACCAGCGACAAGGATGAGAACAACACCCTGAGTGCCGCCAACCTCGAGTTGCTCGTGCGCTGGCTGCGTGGCGATTGGTACGAGAGCAGCGCCGCCGGACATTAATACTCGTCCCGCACCTTCCTCACCCATTAGCCGCGCTCACGCAGCGGAGCGCGGCTAACGTAAGGCCTGCAAATTGCGCATACTCGTCAATTTAAGCGCGCACCTCGACGTCTGGCCGGTAAAGTTTCCGGAATCGTTGCAGTTTCTCACGCCGATATCCGATCCCTGAAGCGGTGATATTCCGTTCGCAGGATTCGATCTGGAGCTCGTGCTAGCACCATGTGGTGCAAAAACTGCCGACAAGATGTGCCCGCGTTCGCCTCTCCGCATGAAGCCGGCTATTGCTGCCCGCGCTGTGGTGAGGTGGTGGCGCTACGCGCCCACGATGGGCATGGCGAGTTGCCCGCTTCTGACGACGGCGGCGAGATGATCGCGCCGCTGCCGCAGCACGCGCCCCCCGATCATTACGCCTGGGAACTCAACGAGCAGCTCCGTCACGTCGAGCGGGTCCTGTCCCGTGGCCGGCATCGAGTCACGCGCACGCAGGACAACTTGCGGATTGACCCGCCGATGCCGGTGCGTCCCACGCCCGCTCCACAACCGTCCTCCGCAGAGCTTGAGGCCGACTCGGAAGAGGGCTCGCTGCTCTCCGCTTTGGCCTGGAGTGCGACCTGCGCCGGGGTCACGGGCTTAACGTGCGGCATCGCGTTGCTGGTGTTCGCCTGGAGCGGTGGTCGAGGCGATCTGTGGCGAATCGGCTTGCCCATCCTGATCGGCGGCCAGTTGGTGCTCTCGATGGGGTTAGGCCTGCATGCCGCGGGCCGCTCGCGTCGCCACGCGCACAATCCGCATGGCAATCGGTCGAACGCCGGTCGCAAAAAGAGCCGCCGCGCTCGTCACGATCGTGATTAAGCCCTTGCTTGAATCGTAGATCGCGCCTCCCAAGCGTGAGCGGTCGTCTGCTCCTCGACGGTGTGAGCGTCTTCAAAGTTGGTCAATCGTCGGATCTGGCATCCAGGGCATCATTGAGCGGGTGGCTGGCGGTTTGCGTCTGCAAACCCAGGCACACTTCGAGGCGGTGTCAGATGTCACTCGCCGGGGTTTGCTTCGCAAACCACCAG